>JBAUAY010000990.1:0-16923 GCA_049676235.1 Streptosporangiaceae bacterium | reverse complement strand
TGCGCGCGTTCGTTCCGGCCCCACCGAAGGTCGTGTACGAGGCGCTGACCGACCCGGCCGCGCTGCGCGTGTGGCTGGCCGAGCACGCCGACGTCGACCTGCCCGGCAAGTACGAGTTCTGGGGCCGCTTCACGCCGGACGGCGCTAAGCCGCACCAGCGCGTGCTGCATGTGGACGAGCGCACCATCCGGTTCGCCTGGACCGTCGACGGTGTCGAGTCCACGGTGCAGCTCGAGCTGGCCAGGGACGAAGGCGGCACGCTGGTGACGCTGAGCCAGAGCGACCTGCCGAGTTTCGCGGAGGTACTGGCCGACACGGCCGGTGCCCGTGGCGCGCTGCAGACGTTCTGGTCGCTGGCGATCGCCAACCTGGCGGACTATCTGGCCGGCCGTGAGCTGACGCCCAAGTGCGACTTCACGTCGAACGAGTTGCATGCTTCCGTGGTGATCGACGCGGCACCAGATGAGGTGTTCGACTCGATAACCCAGCCGGAGCAATTCTGCCGGTGGTTCGGCGCCAACGTGGACATCGAGCCCTATGTGGGCGGCCGCTTCGCGATGGGCGGGTTCGAGCTGGACCCCGGGGGGGCCAAGTTCGTCGAGTTCGAGCCGGGCCGCAAGGCGACGCTGCGGTTCGCCGACGGCATGACCGACAGCTGGGAGCTGGAAGGCTCGGACGGCAAGACCCGGCTCACCGTGGTGCAGAGCGGGTTCGACCCCGCCAACCCGCCGTACCCGGGCTGGACCGGATGGCTGGGCGGCCTCGCCGCGCTGCGGCGCTACCACGAACTCCCGCAGTGGCGCTCGATCTGGCGCCAGGTCGAGATCGCCGGGGTACCCGAGGGCATGTTCAGCATCGACCAATGAGATGAGCGCCCCGGAACGCGTTCCGGGGCGCTCATCAACAACAGCTCACGGCTCGATGATGGCGGCTCAACCGGCGCCCACTGCTCGTCGGTCAAGTCCGAGGGGTACCGCCGCTGCCGACACACCCGGCCACGCTGATGGCATCGACGTTCATGGTCACGCAGACACGCCGCCCAAGATCCAAAAGCTTCTCAAACACGCGTGCGCGTCCACCATGAGCCTGGCGAAGAGCTGTGGGCCGAAGTTCTTGAATTGCCTGGCTGTTTCGCTGCGGGTGCCGACATGGAGGAACTGCGTGAGGCCCTGAGTGAGGCGATCAGTTTTTACCTATCCGAGCCGGGCGACGTGAAGCACGTCGAGCTGGAAGACGAGCCTGGTTCGGTTACCGAGCATCGGATGCTAGCGCGAACCGCATAGCGGGTTCGCGGGATGGGCTGGTCACGGCCGCCGCGCGCAGGAGTGGACGGGAGTCCACTGCTCAAGGCGCGACGGCGACGTCGTGGAGTTCCGCTTCAACGTGTAATCGACGCGGCGACACCCACCGCAGCGTTGAGCGCATCCAGCGCCGAACCCTGCCGGGCCGCGTCGGCCCGGTCGAACGGCCCGGTCCATACCAGCCCCACCTGGTCCCGCCGGTTCCTGGCGTTGCGCCATAGGGAGGTCGCGTTGGTGAGGATGAAGTCGCGGTATTCGGCGCGCGGGCTTTGCTGGTAAAGCTCATACAGGTTCCTGATGAAGATGCCCTTAAATTGCGGCTGGTCGCCGCCGCGGCCCGCGCCTGGCCGCTCGCCCGGCTCGGCCAGGATGCCCGGCGGCACCGTCAGGTCCCGCAGCGCCGCCGCGGCGATGGCTTCCGCCTGCGCGAGGTAGGTGCCCTCGCCGGTAATTTCGTGTAGCACGGTGAGCCCGCCGATGATCACGCCCTGGTTGTAAGTCCAGGCCGGGCCGCCGTTGTTGGCGCAGTCGGCGGTCAGCCCGTCGTTGACCAGGCCGGCCTGGCCGATCAGCCCGCTGGCGCTGAACCACTGCCACTCGCGCAACGCCTGGTCGAGGTAACCGCTGGCCCGGCGGCCAGGATCGGTCGTGCGCTGATGCAGGCGGCCTGCGGCGAGCAAGAACAGCTCGTTCGGTATCGCGTTCTTGTAGGTTTTCTCGCGCGTCCACCACAAACCGCCGCCGCACGTGTCGTCCCAGCCGGCTGCCATCCCGGCGAATAGCATGCGCGCCAGGTCCAGATACTTCTCGTCGCCGATCAGGTCGAACGCCGCGATCCAGGCCAGCGCCCACCAGCCATCGTCGTCATAAAATTCGTTGCTGAACTCCGGATTGACCCGCTGGGCCCGGCCGAACGTCGTCTCGATGACGGATACGTATCTGCGCTCGCCGGTTCGCTGGCTGTGCTGGATCAGCGCGGTCAGCGCGTTCGCGCAGTTCCACCAGCCCGCGGTCTTCCATAGCCCGGTCCTCGGGTTGTACCAGCGTTGCAGCGCGCGGGCGGCCGCGTCGGCCCAGACCCGGTAGGCCCGGTACTGCGCTGGCTCCGGCCGCATGGCTACCGGGTAAGACCGGCCTGCTGGTTCGTCGGATGCCCGGCGTTGAAGTGCAGCAACGCGAGCGCGCCGGTGGCCAGCGTGAGCCAGCGGGTCAGCGAGTTGCGCGGCAGCAAGGCGAGCGTGACCCACGCTATCGCGGTGTACCAGGGCAGCGACCATGGGGCCACCAGCACCCAGGCAAAGGTCAGCGCGCAGGTGGCGGCGAGCACGACGGGCACGTCGGGGGATAGCCGGTTGTAGAGGTACCAGGCCAGCGCGAGCAGCAGCGGCGGCCATAGCACGCCGATCAGTGTCGATGTCGCCGCCGGGCTCGCCAGATGAAAATGGTGGCTGGCCATCTGGACCAGTCGCCAGAGTGACGGCGCGATCACCCACGTCGACGCCTTCGGCAGGGGCTTGATCGCATCCAGGCCGTAGCTGAAGTAGTAAAGCCCGAACGTGACTACCGCTGCGACTGCGCCGATGTGGAGCAGGCGCACCCAGGCGCGTTCGCGGATCAGCGGCACGGCAATGCCCAGCCCGACGAAAGCGGCGTTTATCTTGATCCCGCCGGCCAGGCCGATCACCAAGCCAATCGCGAGGTCATGCCAGACGGTCGCGCCGCGGCGGGAGATCAGGATCGCCACGATCCCGGCCAGCGCGACGAAGGTGTCGAGGTGTCCGCTCATTACAAATAGATAGATCAGCAGCGGGTTCGCGACCCACAGCAGGCTGGCGCGCACCGGGTTGGCCGCCGATCGCAGCAGCACGTACCCCACCGCGAGGAACCCGATTCCGGTCACGATCATCAGGACCCAGATGGTCAGCCAAGGCCTGCTGCCGCCCACGAGTGCCGCAGCCAGGTGCATCCAGGTGGCCACCGGCCCATACACCGAGGGGGTCCGCACCCACTGGATGCCGACCAGCGCGGTATACGGATTGTGGAGGCCGCCGGGCAGGTCGGCCGGCAGGTACACGTACGGATTATGTCCGAGGGCCGCGATGCGCCCGTACGCGGCGTAACTCGCCACGTCCGATGAGCCGACGGGGGTGATGTTCACGAGCACCGCGACCACCGCCGCCGCGGTCCAGAAGACCCGCCGGGGGTTCGGGCGCCAGCCGCGGCTGTTCGCCCACAGCATCAAGGCCAGGCCTAGGCAGCACAGGATGATGCCGGCGTTCATGATGAAGTTGGTGGGCCAGGGGGACAGCGCCGGCGCCCCTAGCCGGTGCGCCAGCGCGGTGAGCGGCAACAGCACTGGCAGCGTCGACCCGCCCGTGGCGGGTGCGGTGGCACAGAGGCCGGTGAAGGCCACCAGCCCGAGCCCGAGCGCGGAAAGCGACACCGCGGGCAGCGGCCGGGCCAGCGGGCTATGCGCGAGCACCCGGATGAGCGCGCCCATCACCGCCTCGACCCGGCCGCCGGGTATCGGCGGATCGGCGAGCTTCGTATCCGGTGCCGCGGCGGCGTCCTGCGCCGCGGCGGGATCCTGCGCCGTGCTGAGCGTGCCCCGGGTCTGGGTCATCACGTCATCCCGCGCGAGCGCATCCGAAGCGCCCCTCGGCCTCCGCAGGCCACGCTAAGCACGTAGCCGAACGCGGGACGGCACAGCCATATCCGTCCGGCTTCATCGAGCGTGCCCAGGCTGCATCGCCTCATCCTTACTTATGGCCGTAGGTAAGAAGAGTAGCGCGGTCACGTTCGTGCTGCCGGCGGTCGCCGGTCGGTACGACCTCCGGGATCCCCGTGCTGGGCGAGCGGATCACCCTTCCCGCCCTCGCCGGGCTCACCCTCATCTGGTGGCAGAGGCAGGTAACCGACACATCGGGTAGTCGGATGGGGTTAGCTGGAAGCTATGGGTCCGTGGCCTGGGTCCCGCCCGGCTGGGCCGGCGCTCATGCTGTCCCGTGTCGCTCAGGGGATCAACAGATGCTGTCGGCGCGTGCTGCAGCGGCATTGGCCGCTGCTTATCGTGGCAGGGTGTGCCGCCGCGTTGCGCGCCGTGGTGCTGCTGGCGTACCGGCCGGCGCTGATCTTCCCGGACAGCGAACGGTACCTGCAGTACTCCCAGCAGTACCTTGCCGGACACTGGTCTCCGGACTGGCTGCGCACCAGCGCCTACTCGCTGCTGCTCATCCCTGCGGTGCTGATCCATAACCTCATCGTGGTTCCAGTCGCGCAGCATCTGCTCGGGCTCGCCACCGCCGTGCTGATTTATGCGGTGCTCGTCCACTTCGGCAGTCGGCGTTGGCTTGCCGCGCTGGCGACCGTCCCAGTGCTCTTCGATCCGCTCCAGCTCGACATCGAGCAGTACGTCCTCACCGACGTCAGCGCGACGTTCCTGCTCGTCGCCGCGCTGGTCGTGCTGGTGTGGAAGCGCGGCGCGATCGGCCGGGTGGCGCCCCTGGTCGCCGGGCTGCTGCTGGCGGTCGCCACGGACATCAGGCAATCCGACTTGATCGTGATCATCCCGGCTGCGGTTTACCTGGTGGCCGCCGTCCGGCCCTGGCGCCGCCTCGCGGTGCGGCTGTCGCTGCTGCTCGCCGGTTTTCTGCTCCCCGTGCTTGGCTACCTGGGGTGGTTCCAGGCGACGCGCGGCCAGTTCGACTTCGTCAGCTATAACGGCGAGTTCATGTACGGCCGGATCGCGCAGTTCATCGACTGCACCGGCGTGCCGCTGCCCGCGTATGAGCGACACCTGTGCCCAGCGCAACCACCGGCCCAGCGCAACCCGGACTTCTACATGTGGGCGCCGCAGTCGCCACAGGTGACCCTCAAGGCGCCGCCCGGGATGAGCAAGGACGACATCATCATCAACTTCGACCGGCGGATCATCGAGCACCAGCCGCTGACCTACCTCAAGGTGGTGGCCGACGACGCCCTCTACAGCTTCTCCCCGGTCCGTGGCGCCGGACCGGAGAAGTACCCGATCTGGTATCACCAGTTCCACCCGTACTACCCGGTTAACGTGGGCGCGATCGCGACACTGCGGACGGTCGCTCACACCGGGCCGTCCGTCGAACCGGCGCTCGCCGATTTCCTGTCCGGCTACGGTCGGTACTTCTATGTACCGGGCCCGCTGCTTGCCGCCGGTCTCCTCCTCGGCGCGGCCGGAATGGCGGGGATCGGCCGGGCGCGGCGCAGCGGGCTGCGCGCGCCCTGCCTGTTGTTCACGCTCGGCACCATCGCCGCAGTGGAGCCCCCGTTTTTCATCGCCACCTTTGACTGGCGGTACGAGCTTCCACAACTCTCGCTCATCCCGATCGCCGCGGTTCTCGGCGTAACGGCACTGGTCGGACGGCGTCGTGACACGGCCGCCGGCACATCGCCGGCGAACACCGATCAGTTGGCCCGCCCCGGCCAGTCAACGAGTAGCGGCGAGGCGGCGGGCACGGCCGGCGGGACAGCCGTGGACGTCGATCCGCAGGTCATATGAGCAGACCCACCGCCCCCGACGACATCCGGACGCGCCGGACCGGCCCGGTCGGCAGAGATCAAGATGAGACCGAAACGGAGTTCCCAGACTGTACGCGACTTGGGTAATTTGCGAACCTGATGCTTAATCTGGGAACGTTCACGCTGCCCCGGCTGAACGCCCACCGGGTGGTGCTAGCTGCGGCAGCGCTCACCACGCTGGTTGCGGCGGCACTCGCGACCACCCTCGTCGTGTTTTCCGGTCAGACACTGCCTCATACCGTGCGCCAGCGCCTAACCGTGGCGCCCGGTACGTCGATGACCGTCTCCGGTCCCATCACCAACACCGACGCGGCTGACTATACGGCGGCTCTGCGCACGGACCTGACCGCGGCGCTGGAGGGCGTGCCGTCGGCGTTTTACCACGCGTACTGGTCAGATCCGCTGGGGCTGCCGGTCAAGAGCGGGAAACTGACCCCGATCGCGGAGGCCGCCGCGTTCTACGGTGTCGCCTCGCACGCGCACCTGTTGGCCGGGGCCTGGCCGACCGCGCCGGCACCCGGCGCTCCGATACCCGCAGCGCTGCCCGCGTCCGCCGCGGCCTTGCTGCATGTCTCGCCAGGTGATCTGTTGCGGCTCCGCGACCGGGTCAACAACCACGAGGTGTCGTTCCTGGTCACGGGCCTGTTCCAGGCCACGTCGACGGCGTACTGGAATCTCAACCAGATCGCAGCCAGCGGATCAAGCACGACAGGCGGGTTCGTCACGTACGGACCGCTGGTGGTGAATCCGGCGGTCTTTTCTGGCCGGCTTACCATCTTCGAGGGTTCTTGGGTGGATCAACCGGACATGTCGGCGATTTCGCTCGGCCGGGGCGACGCGATCGCCGCTAACGTGTCCGCGCTGCGGCAGACGGTATCCAACTCGCCCAAGGTGGCCGGCCTGGAGCTGTCCACGAGCCTGGATTCGGTGCTGACTGGAACGGCGACCAGCCTCGGTGTTTCCCGGTCCCTGCTGGCCATCGCCGCGGTCGAACTGTTCCTGCTGGCCGGCGCGGCCATGATCACGGTCACGCAGCTACTCGCGGCGCAGCGTGAAGGCGAGTACGCGATGCTGGCCGCCCGCGGCGCCACCCGCCTGCAGCTGATCCGGATGGCGGTGGCAGAAGCCGTCCCGGTCAGCCTGCTGGCCGGGGTAGGCGGCGCGGCGGCCGGAATCTGGCTGGCCGGGCGAATAGCCGCCCGGGGAACCGGCATGCTGGCCGGGGCGTGGTGGGCGGCGGCCGTGGTGTCGGCAGGCGCCGCCGTCATCATGGTGGTGCCCGCGGGCCTGGCGCCCACGCCGGACACCGCTCGAATCCGGCGGGGACGGCAGGCGGTCATCTCCACGGTCAGCCGGGCCGGAACCGACGTCGCGGTGCTGGCGCTCGCCGTGCTCGCCGGGTGGCAGCTGCGCCGCTACTCCGTCGTGTCGGCCAAGCCGAACGGCAGTACCGGCATCGATCCGGTGCTCACGCTGGCCCCCGCGCTCGCGCTGGCTGGCGGGACGATCGCGGCGCTGCGGATCCTTCCCGCCGCGGGCACGGCCGGCGACCGGCTGGCCGCGAGAGGCAAGCGGCTGACCGTGGCCATGGCCAGCTGGCAGGTCAGCCGTCAGCCGCTCCGCCAGGGCGGCACCGTTCTGCTGATCGTGCTCGCTGTCGCCACCGGCACACTGGCCCTGGCCCAGCACCAGAGCTGGGTGCGGTCCAACCACGACCAGGCCTCGTTCACAGCGGGCGCCGACGTGCGCGCCGACCTGCCCCAGCCGCTGTCGGCCGCGCGGGCGGGCCAGCTGGCCAGGGCACCGGCGGTGCGCAGGGCCATGCCGGTAGTCGTGGTGCCTTCCGCCACCGGCGCGGGCAGCTCGCTGCTCGCGCTTGACGCCAGCCAGGCGGCGCAGATCGCCCTGCTGCGCCCGGACCAATCGCCGCTGCCTGCCACGGCGTTGTTCAGGAAAATACTGCCCGGCAGCGCCCGGCCCGGCGTCTCGCTCACCGGCCAGCCCGCCGACATCCGGCTCACCGCCGCCTTCGGCCCGGCCACGCTGAACCTGGCGGCTGCCACCGTGACGGTCACGATCGACGATGCCGACGGGGATGCCTATCAGCTCGCCATGGGCGCGCTGCCGGCCGACGGCCGGACGCACACCCTGACCGTCCGCGTCACGCCCGCTGGCGGCCGGGCCCTCTATCCGCTGCGGGTGACCGCGATTACCGTGGACTACGAACTGCCAGCGACCCGGGCTCCGCTTCCGGCGACGTTCCGGGTCGTGTCGGTCAACTCCGTGACCGAGACGGCCTTGTCCGGCTGGACAGCCACCGTCTCGTCCCCTGAGCTGACCACCCTCGGCGGATCTGGCGGAGGAGCTGGCACCTCTATGGCCCCTGAGATCGTCTCGTCCGGGCGAGGTTCCGATACCATGTTCGACCTCGGATACGGCGTGACGGTGGCATCCGGCCCGCACTCGCTCACGACGCCCGCCCTGGGCGAACTCGACCTGGCGGTACCCTCGCGCCTGACCGCCTTCATTCCCGGAGTGGCGACCCAGGCATTTCTCACCGCGAACAGCCTCGGCGTTGGGGACACGGTGGCGGCGACGGTAGACGGCAGCACGCTGCCGGTGACGGTCGTCGCCGTAGTCTCGACGTTCCCGACGGTGACCGCCGCCGAGGGCGGCGTCATCGTCGACCTCTTGTCGATCCAGGACTACCTCGCCAGCCAGTCGATGCCTCCGCTGCCGGTAACCGAGTGGTGGCTGTCCACCGCCGGGCACCAGGTCCCGCCGCAGCTGCCGGGCGTCCTGCCACCGGGAACTGCCGTCACCAGCACGGCCGGGCTGGCCGCCGGGCTCGCCGCCGACCCGGTGACCGCCGTGCCGCAGCAGGCGCTGCTCGCCATCGCCATCGCCGCCGCCGTGCTGGCTATCACCGGCTGCTGCGTCGCGATCGCGGTTGGCATTCGCCAGCGCAGGGCCGAGAGCGCGTTGCTGGCCGCGCTCGGCGTGGCCCCCGGCGGAGCGGCGCGCCAGCTCTGCCTGGAGCGGCTCATGATCGGCCTGCCGTCGGCGCTGGTCGGCCTGGCGCTCGGCGCGATCATCGCTGAGCTGCTCGTCCCCGCCGTCACCCTCACCGCGACCGCCAGCTCGCCGGTTCCGCCGGTGATCATCCAGTTCGCCTGGGCCCAGACGCTGCTGCTCGCGCTGGCCGTCGCCGCGCTGCCCGTGCTGGTAGCAGCGGCCGTCGTAGCACGCAGGCCAGACCCCGCGTCCGAGCTGCGCACCGCGGAGGCGGCATGAGGCTCTCGTGGCTGCGCAGGCAGTTTGGCGGCGCGCCGGTGAGCGTACTGGCGCTCGCGCTGCTCGTCCTCGGCTGTGTCTTCGTCGCCGTGGCGGGCCCGAGGTACAGCCTGCATTCGCGGACCCGGGTGCTCCAGCGGGACCTCGCCGTCCTCACCCCCGTGGACCGAGCGGTTCAGGTAAGTGTCGACTGGAACTCGTTCGCCAGCCAGGTCAGCAACTCCATCCCGCCCTTGCTGGACGACAGCCAGCTCAGCGAATCGCAGCGTCAGCTTGCCCGGTTCCTTACGGCGACGCCGCTGCCGCTCGGAGCAGGCCAGTGGGGCGGCCTGTCGACCAACCCGCTGACCGTGACCGCTGGCGCGCCACCGAGCGCGGAACCAAGCGGAGTCGCACCGAAACTGGAAGTCATCTACCGCGACCCGCTGACGAGTAACGTCACGCTCGTCGCCGGGTCCTTCCCGCCCTCCAGCAGCCTTGGCAGCACCCTGGACGTCGCGGTGACCACTGCGACCGCGACGCGGTTCGGGCTGCACCCTGGATCGGTGCTCAGGCTGGCTGTGGACCGCGGCACCGTGCCGCTGATCGTCACCGCGATCGTCCGCCCGCGGCGGCCCGCCTCGGCTTTCTGGAACGTCGATGCTGCCGCCGCGGCGCCGTCGTACAACGTACCCGGTCTGGACCAATCACCCTACTGGTCGGGTGCGGTATTCGCCGATCCGGGCGAGTTCACGGCCATGCAGACCACCTTCGGTTTCCTCTCCATGGAGCTCCAGTGGGAGTTCCCGCTCAGCCTCGGTGGCCTGCAGGCGGACCAGGTTACGGCTCTGGAACATTCGCTCAACCACGCCGCAGGCGCCGCCCTGAACCTGTCCGGTGATCTGGCGGGCGTGACGGTGCCGCTGGCGGTCCATGGCGACCTGCTCAGCCAGCTCACCGCGTTTACCCTCACCGATACCGCGGTGGAGCAGGTACTGTCGCTGCTGTTCGTCAGCCTGACGGTGATCGGCGCGGCGGTGCTGCTGCTCGCCGGGCGGATCGACGCAGCGCGCCGCGCCGTGGAGCTCGAGACCATTCGTTCCCGCGGCGCCTCGCTGCGGCAGCTGACCGCGCTGACGTTGCGCGGCAGTGCGCTGACCTGTGTTCCGGCGGCGCTGGCCGGCGTCGGCCTAGCGCTGCTCCTCACGCCGGGACCCGCGGCCAGCCTTTCCTGGTGGCTTGGCGGCCTGACGGCGCTGGCGGCGCTGCTCAGCCTGCCCGTCACCGTGGCGTGGCGGTACCGGAAGCCGGTGCCGGCCCGGAACCGGGCCCGGCGCGTCCGGCGCCTCAAGGGCCGGGCGGTAGCCGAAGTCACCGCCTGTGCCGCCGCCGTCGGCGGCCTGGTCGTGCTGCACGATCAAGGGGCGCCAGCGCCGGGAAGCGTGAACTTTTACGTCGCGGCGGCTCCGGCGCTGGTCGCGATCCCGGCCGTCATCGTGGTGGGGCGACTGTACCCGCTGACCATCCGCGGCCTCCTCCGGCTGTCTGCCGGCAGCACGGGCGCTTCCGGGTTCCTGGCGCTGACCCGCGCGGCGCGGGCCTCGCTGGCCAGCACCGCGCCGACCTTCGCCCTGATCCTGGCGCTCACCGTGGCGTCATTCGCCGGCATGGTGCGGGACGCCGTGACTCGCGGTGAGATCGCGGCCTCCTGGCAGTTGACAGGCGGTGACGCGGTGGTCGACGCGGGCGGGACCCCCGCGATCGTGACCCCGGCCGTGCAGCGGGCGGTCGCCGCCTTGCCCGGCGTGCGCCGCACCGCCGTCGCCTGGCTGATGGCCTGGCAGGTGCCAGACGGCCAGGTCTTGACCGTCCTGGCCGTCGACCCCGCCAGCTACGCCGCTTACACCGCGAGCGTCCCGTATCCGCCCGCTCCGCTGGCCAGACTCGGCTCTTCGGCCGGTGTCACGACGGTGCTGGCGTCCCCGTCAGCGGCCGCGATCCTCGGTTCGGGGGTCGCTGAACTGACCTCCCCGTCCGGTATGGGCCCGCTCCGGGTACGGGTGGCAGGAACCGTCGCTGCTACTCCCGCCGCAACCGGCACCGGGCTGTTCGTCATCATGCCGTTGCAGCGGATCGTCGGCGAGAGCGGTCCGCCAGCGACCAACTTGCTGCTGATAACCGGGACGGGTTTCAGCCATTCCGCCCTGGCCGCTGTCGTGAGCAAAGATGTGCCGGCCGCCGCGGTCAGCTTCCGGTCGGCGGTATTCGACGGGCTGGTCCGTTCTCCGCTGCAGGCTGCCGCCGATCTGATCATGCGGCTGTCGCTCGCAGTGGCGGCTGGATTCGGGCTGGCCATCTTGTTGCTCGGGCTGGCTCTGGGGTCGGCGGACCGTGACCTGACGCTGGCCCGGCTGACCACCATGGGCCTGGAACAGGGACGTCTCATCCGGCTCGTCCTCGGGGAGACGCTACTCGCCGTAGTCGCCGCCGTCGCGGCGGGGGTGGCCTGCGCGGTGGCGTTGCCCGCGCTGACCTCCCCGGCGCTCGACCTGTCGGTGTTCACCGGTTCAAGCGCACCGGTACCGATAGCGCCTGATCTGGTGGCCCTCGCCGTGCCGGCCGCCGGGCTGACAGTGCTCACCGTGGTCGCGGTGGTCGCGGAAACGCGCCTGCTTCGCCATCGTGACGTGCCCGGGCTGCTAAGGATCGGCGGCTGACATCCATGTCGCCGGCTCTCTACTACGCTCGCCGGGTGGCCAGCATCCCGTTCCGTTACCAATCGCCAGACGAGGACAGCGCCCGGTGGCTCGGCTTCCCGTTCCGGGACGGCGACATCGTGATCAGCACCCGGTCCAAGACCGGTACGACGTGGGTGCAGATGATCTGCGCGCTGCTGATCTTCCAGACACCGGCACTCCCGGCCCCGCTCGCACAACTCTCGCCGTGGCTGGACCACCTGATCGTGCCGCGCGACGAGGTATATGCACAGCTTGCCGCCCAGGAGCACCGACGATTCATCAAGACACATACGCCGCTGGATGGGGTTCCCCTCGACCCCCGCGCTACCTACATCGTGACGGCCCGGCATCCGCTCGACATGTTCGTGTCGCTCTACCACCAGAGCGACAACATTGACTACGAGCGGCTCCGGCAACTGACCGGCCAGCCCGAGCCCGCTGAGCCGCCACGGCCGCGCACACCGCTGCATGACCGGCTGCTCAGGTGGATCGCCGATGATGACGATCCGCGTGAGCACCCGGACTCGCTACCCGGCCTCATGTGGCACCTTTCCGACGCCTGGGTCAGGCGCCACGAGCCGAACGTGTTGCTCGTGCACTACAACGATCTGCTCGCCGACCTCGACGGCCAGATGCGCCGGTTCGCTGGGCAACTCGGAATAGCGGTTCCGGAGCAGGCCTGGCCCACGCTCGTGCAGGCGGCCATGTTCGAGCGCATGAGAGACAGCGCGGACACGCTCGTTCCCACCGCCGGGATCTTCAAGAGCAACGCCGCGTTCTTCCGGCGGGGTACCTCAGGTGCGGGACGCGAGATTCTCAGCGACGAAGAACTCGCCGCCTACCATGCCCGCGTAACCCAGTTGGCACCGTCCGACATGCTTACTTGGCTCCACTCGCCTCACGGGGGGCTGTGAAATCGGCTGGCCCGAGCTAGGGCCTACCACGTCCTTGTGAGCCACGAGCTTCATGCCGACCATGCGGCGTTCCGTGCGCTCCTCGCCCCGGTCGTCACAAGCCTCGCGTAGGACAACGGGGACGGCTGTCAGGCATCCGGACCGCTGAAGCGTCGCTACTGCTCCTTGTCAGTGTTAGATCTTTCAGCTCCCTATTGACAGCAATCGCACGAATGTTTGATTATAGTCAGACACGCTGGCCAAAGAACGAGCGGGTGTACGAAAAGGACGACGGTTGCTGACTATACGCCCTCATCCAAGGTCTCACGGTCGCCTCATCGATGCGGGGTCCCGTGCTGGCCTGTCCGAACACGTTCCGAATTCAGTTGAACTCTTTTCGTGTCCATCACGTATCATGGTTGCTGGCCGGTTTGTCCGGACGAGTGATCTGGTGATCATTAGTATCCGGTTTCGGCTGCGTACCGAGAGTTCATGGCGCACAATGGACGGCGAGGGCGGCGCGAGAGGGATGATCGCGCCGGGCCTTGCCGGTGCGGAGACGTGCGGAGGTGTGATGGTTCGTGGGCCTAAGTCCGGTAACGGAACGCAGTCGCCCGTGTACTATCTCGACTCGGCGGGGCTGGTCCCGCCACGGCCCCCGGCCCGGGAGTTGTACAGCGAGATGGATCCGCTGGCCGCAGGCATGCTGGCTGAGGGCTCGCTGGCGGCTGATCCGGGGATCGGCGGCAGCTGGCAGGGCGGTGGCGGCAGATGGCTGTTGTGGCCTCTGCGGGGGGTGCTGTGGGTGGCCCTGCTGGTCATCGCGTTCCGCGGTATCACCGCGATCGTCTTCAACACCGCTGCTGCCCCAGCGGGCGGCGGAACCGGGCCGCAGAGCGCTACCGGGCAGTTTCCCGTCACCCTGGCCGAGGCTTACGCGGCGGAGTTCGGCCGGGTGTACCTCAGCTTCAGCCCGCAGAATCAGGGCCAGCGGGAGCAGGCCCTGACGGCCTTCGTGCCGGCCAGTGTCTCGGCGGCCAATCCGGACCTGGGCTGGAACGGCACTGGTCAGCTCAACCTGCAGGCGGAGCAGGTCGCGGGCATCACCGTGCAGGATCCGCGGCACGCCGTCGTAAGGTTGCTCGTCCTGATCAATGGCCAGCTCATGCAGCTTGGCGTGCCGGTTGCCGCCTCGGGCCGCGGCGTAGTGGTCACCGGGGAGCCCGCGTGGCTGTCCGCTCCGCCGCAGATTTCGCCGCCGCCGCCTGCCCTGGGCCGTTCGGATCCGGTGGCCCAAAGCCAGTTGATGAATGAGCTGCCAGCCTTTTTCCAGGCCTACGCCAACAGCGATAGCGCCGCGTTGAACAGGTTCGAAGTACGTGGCGTGTCACTGACCGGGCTGGGCGGCGCGGTGGCCTTTGACTCGATCGGCGCACTTCACGTGCCGCCAGGCGGCGCGGCCAGGCAGATAACGGTGGCTGTAATTTGGCAGCTGCCTGATCAGTCGGGATCGGCTGCTGGAAATCTGGGGATGACATCAAAACTCGAGATGACGTACAGTATGTCGGTCATCGATCTGCAAAGCGGCAAATGGTATGTAAAAGAGATTGGAGCGACGACTAAGGCGGTGGGTGCCCGATGACCAGCACAGGGCCTGCTGACGTCGTCATGTTCGCCTGCGATCGCATCGCACCCGGTCACCTCGCGCTCGCCCGGCCCGGCTCTCGCGAACCGGGCTTCAGATGGCCTGCCCGCCGTGAGCCGACCTTCGCCGGGGCTGAGTTCCCCACTTCGGCTTCTTGCCAACCTGCCCATTACCGACTAGCCGGCCGATCTGGTCGGCTCCGGTCGGCCTGCCCGCTATCGCGGCCTCAGCGCGTCCGGTTGGCGCGCCCCCCGCACCCGCCGTGTCCGCGGTCGCCTGCGTTGGTGCATCCGCATTACTTGTACCTGCTCAGGTGGCATACCGGACCACTTTATGGATGGCCAGTTGATCCCGGAAGGGACATTTTATGTATACTCATCTCACTGCCGCGATGGCTCCAGTTGCCTTGAGTACGCAGGGTCTGGTGACGTACCTTCAGGGTCTGTTCGGGCCATTGTTCCTCGGTATCGTCGGGATCGTAGCGATCTTCTTCCTCTTTACTCGTGAGATCACCCGATTCGTGCAGTTCATGGTACTTGCCGTGGCCATTGCGGTCGTTTTCTACACGCCAAGTATCGTGCAGACGCTCGCCACCGGTATAGCGAACGCGCTCGGAGTCCACTGATCCCGAATCAGGAAGAAGGAGCGCGCTACTAGTGGATCTTCCCACTTATACGAATATCTGGCGAATCGAAAAGCGGCTCTACAAGCTATACGACTTTCGGCTGCCAGCACCTTTGCCGATCACCTGGATCGGCGTCTTTGTCGCGATTACTGTTCCCTATGTTATCTTCCTCATTGCTGTCGGGTTGCCGTTTAATCACACCTTGGTATGGCTTTACATTCTTCCTCCCGGAGTGCTCACCTGGCTGACGACCAGGCCAGTCATTGAAAGCAAGCGGTTGCCTGAGCTGGTGAGTTCGCAACTCCGGTACATCGCCGAACCGCGGACCTGGTGCCGGATGGCCCCGTTCGCGGAGAAAGATGAAATCCTGGTGACCGCCCGGGTGTGGCACCTGCATCCGCCGAAGGCCACGCCCAAGAAGCCGAAGAGGTCCACGGCCAAAGCCCGGTCGACTGCGCCCGTCTTGCAGGTGCCTGCGGAGGAGTCGCCCCAGGTTTTGGTGCAGCCGGTAACCGGCCGGTCGGCCGCCACGCCGCTGGCACCAGCGCAGCAGACGGCTCGGCAGCCGGTCGTATCACCGTCATCTGGATCGGCCGTACCACCGCCGGTGCAGGTGCCGATACCTGAACGGGCGTCGGCTTACCGCACGCCGAAGCGGGCCAAGGCGCAACCAGATGCCCGGTATTCATGGTCCCCATGGCCGCGCGGATCTGAGCCGGACACCGTGGCGACTGGCGCCGCCCCCGGGCCAGCGCCCGAATCCGACCAGCGTCCAGCGTGGATGATCTCGTCGCGTCCTCCGGGAGCGTCGGATGCCAGGGCGCTCGAGGTCGCTCACGATTCCGATCCCGGCGTCCGTGGCCACAGCGAACCGCCCGCGCCGTTCGCCCGGACCTCCTGGCCGTCACCCGACGCCAACCTGTTGCCGCTCCTTCGCCCGGTGCCTCAGCCGAATCCGTTCCCGGAAGTCGGCGCGTTCCCAGAAGCCAGTCCCGAGCTGGGCGTCGATTATGGACTGGAGTCGGCCCGCCCAGAGCTCGCGGCCAGCGCGGAATACCGCGCCCCGGGCCGCCCGGAGCCCGCAGCCGGCCCGACACGCAGGCCTCTTTCTGGCCTGATTCCAGCTGGCCTGATTCCAGCTGGGCTGATTTCAGGCCTAGGCCGCAAGCCCGGCCGTGCCGCTGGCTCCGCCGCCCCGGCTCCGCCCGCGGAGGCTTCGTCCGCCGCCGAAGCTGGCCCCCAGACAGCTGGCCCCCAGACACCGCCTGCCCGGCCTCAGGTGCCCGTGATGCCGGCCAAGCCTCGGGTCGGCTGGATGCTCCGCGTTCAGTCCCGCCCGGCTGCCGCTCCGGCACTGGACCGGCCCGTCGCGGCCGAACTGGCGCCACCTGCCACGTCGGTTCTACCCGCACCAGTACCAGCACCGGCAACTGCACCAGCGCCAGCGCCAGTACCGGCAGCTGCACCAGCACCGGCGCCGTCCGCGTCCGCTTCGGCGCCAGCCGATACCGATGGGCCCACCGCGGCTACCCTCGCGCCGGTGGTAGCTACGTCGTCCATGCCTGCCTCGCCGGCCACCGTGCCCTCGCCGGCAGAGTCTGTACCGCAGACACCGGAACACGCGCCGGAGCCGCCCGCCTCACTTGAAGCGGCCGCTGCTGAACTCGCGGCCTCTGACGCACTCGCGCCCGAAGCTGGCGCGCCCGAAGCTGGCGCGCTCGAAGCCGTGTCTGCGCCCGAGGTGCCAGCGTCGCCCGCACCCGAGTTGGCCGTGTCCGCCACGTCGGCGTCGTCCGAGCCAGCGTCGGCGTCGCCCGAGCCAGCGTCGGCGACACCCGAACCAGCATCGATGGCGCCCGCTTCGGCGACACCCGAACCGGCGCCAGCGGACCCA
>JBAUAY010000989.1:0-1760 GCA_049676235.1 Streptosporangiaceae bacterium | reverse complement strand
CCGCGACGCCGCCGGCCAGGACGGGCCGGGCCACCACCCGGCGGGCCATGCCTTCCCACACCCGCGACCTGCGCGCCGTGATGCGGCGGCGGCCCAGGAACGGGATCTTGCCCTTGTCCACCCAGATGCCGAGCAGGGACAGCGCCGCGGGGAGCGCGGTCAGCGAGCCGAGCACCGAGACGCCGACCACCGTGATCGTGCCCACGGCCAGCCCGGAGAAGACGTCGATGCCGGTCAGGAACAGCCCGGCCAGCGAGATCATGACGGTCAGGCCGGACACCACGATGGCCCGCCCCGAGGTGGCCGCCGCGATCCGCAGCGCCTGGTCCTTGCCCCGGCCCGCGGCCCGTTCCTCCCGCTCACGGCGCAGGTAGAACAGCGAGTAGTCGATGCCTACGGCCATGCCCACCAGCAGCACGATCGACGAGGTGGTGCTGCCCACCGGCAGCCAGCGGCTGGGGATGGCCAGCAGCGAGATGGCCGTGACGACCGCCGTGCCGGCCAGCAGCAGCGGGATGCCGGCCGCGATCAGCGCGCCGAACACCACCAGCAGCAGCACCAGCGTCACCGGGATCGAGGTCACCTCGGCGCGGCGGAAGTCCGCGCTGATGGTGCTGTTCGTGGCCCGGTCGACGCTGGCCTGCCCGGCCTCGCCGACCAGCAGGCCGGGGTGCCGGGCCTGGACCGCCGCCACGGCGCGTTCCGCCGCGCCGACCGTCTGGTCGGCGTTGTCCGGCTTGCCGGCCACGGTGAACGTGACCAGGGCGGAACGGCCGTCCCGCGAGATCATCCCGTGGCCGCCCGCGGTGAACGGCGACCGAACGTCGATGGCGGCCTTCGGCAGGGCGGCCAGCGCCGCGGCCACCTGCCGCACGGCCTGTCTCAGCTCGGGGTCGCTGGCGACCGTACGGCCGCTGGCCCGCGCCTGGACCAGCACCGTCTCGATGGGCTGCTGCAGCACGCCCGGCCTGGCCAGCACCCGTTCGGCCCGGCCGGCCTGGCCGGGGTCGTAGCTGTTGAGGTTCTTGGTGCCGAGCATGCTGCCGATCATCACGGCGCCGGCGACCAGGAGCAGCCAGCCGATCAGCGCGGTCTTGCGGTGCCGGGCGCTCCAGCCGGCGATCCGCTCGACCGCCGGGGCGCGGCTGCGGCGCGGCGGCCCGGTGGCGGTGTCCTCGGCGTGCAGAAGTACCGACGGTCTGTCCATGAGGGGCCTCACTGGGTTCGTGGCTGTTGGGGATCTGGACCTGGGTAATGCGGCCATCACGGCGTGGCTGCGTGGCTGGGAGCGATGTGCCGCCGCAAGACGTCGGCGGCGAGGTCGGCGTCTTGGTCGCTAGTGGAGACGTGGAAGGAGAGGCGGAGGCGCCCGGCCCGGGCCGATCCTTTGATCCGCGCGGCGGCCATGGCATCCGCGGCGCCGCTGTTGGTGACTAGTGACACGATCGCGGAATGTGCGGGCTCCAGGCCTATTCCGGCGCGGAACCGGTTCGCCAGGCCAACGGCGTGCCGGTGCAGGGACGCGGTGCCCACCTGGGCGAGTAGCCGCACGGCCGGGGCGGCGGCAACCCAGGCGTGCCACGCGGGGGAGACGTCGAAGCGGCGAGCGTCGCCGGCCAGGCGCAGCGGGCCGCCGTAGATGCTGGACCACCGGTCCTCGCCGGCATACCAGCCCGCGTAATGCGGTGTCAGGTCGTCGATCAGCGTGGGATTGATGGTGAAGTAGGCGGTGCCTCTGGGGGACAGCAGCCATTTGTAGC
>JBAUAY010000988.1:0-2862 GCA_049676235.1 Streptosporangiaceae bacterium | reverse complement strand
GTCATGGCTTCGGCCTGGGCCCGGGCGGCGCTAGTGGCGGCGCTCGCCTCGGCCCGCGCGGTGGTGATAGCGCGCTCGGCGTGTTCCTGTGCGGCGGCCAGCATCTGCTTGGTCTGGCTGATGGCCGCGTCCCGGCAGGTGGTGGCCTCCTGCTGCGCCTGGAAGCGCAGCGTGGCGATCGCCTGGGCGGCGCGGTCCTGCTGCGCCTGAGTCTCCTGATCGGCCAGCGTGAAGATCTGGCCGATCCGCTCGCTGACTTCCTCATGCGCCGGCCGGTTAGCAGGCGGCTGCCGGGCGGTGGCCAGCTCGGCCCGCAGCCGCTCCGCCTCGCCCAGCGCGCGGGCCAGCTGCTCTTCCAGGTCGGCGACCTGACGGCGAGCGCGTTCGGCGAAACCGTCGACGTCGCGCCGGTTGTAGCCGCGCACCGCGACGTCCCACACCTCGCCGAACACAGGACCGGCTAGCGCGGGGTCACGGCTGTCCTCGCCCATACCTGCTCCCTATCGCCACGCTCCGGACAGTGCTCATCCGGACAGCGGACCACACCATTGTTTACTTAAATCAACTGATATGACTTGTTGTATTTAATGCATTACATAACAGGTTGGCGGCCTTCATGTCGGTGACGCGCTGGCCCCGCGCACAGACTACCGCCGGCCCTTCCACCGCCGAGGCTAACCGCGCGGCGGGCCGACCCGGCGGGATGCTATTCGGAGTCGTAGCGGAAGCCGTCGAGGAAGCGGCGGAACACCCCGCCCTCCCGGGCCAGCGGCCGCCCCGGCGGAGGAGCCTCGGGGCGTTCCCGGCCGACGGGCTGGTCGTAGTCGGCCCGTGCGATGGCGTCCACGATCTGGGCCTCGTCGAACGTGTCCGATCCAGGAATCTGCGGCACGAAGCCGACCAGGTCCCCGTCGAGCAGGACCTCGGCTTCCAGGCCGGTGGTGCCCTCGGCACCCCAGACGGCTTCACGTCCGCCGCCCGCCGCTACCTGCACCGCGTACGCGTCGATCCCGGACTTCCTCAGGTGCGCGTTGATGCCGCGATCCCTGAGGGCGTCGGTGATCCGGCGGGCACGATTCTCATCCATGCCCGCCAGGTTACCTAGGCGGAACGGGCGCATGCTCCGATAGACGCCGGACCGGCCCCGTGGCGGGGCCCGGTTTCGCGTGTCCGCGGACCAAGGGCTGACACCGCGGACCGTTCGGCCCCATGGTTCGTACCTATAATTCCGCTGTGGCGGACGAGGAAAGCGGAGCCTTCGAACTGGGCACCGACGGGCCCAAGGTCATCTTGGTCGGGATCGACGATTCCGTCACCTCGCTGCGGGCCGGAGCGTACGCGGCCGGGCTGGCGCGGCGGCAGGGGGCCCGCCTGGTCTGCGTCTACGTCGAGGCGATCTCGAGCTTTTACGGCGCCTCGGCGGCCGGGGCGGGCGTGCTCGCCGCCCGGGACGAGGTGCTCCAGGAAACGGCGGCGGACCTGCGGCGACGGGTGGAGGAGGGCGCCGGGGCGCTGGGCGTGTCGGTCACGTTCGTCGCCACCCGCGGCGATCCGTACACCGAACTGCGGCGGGTGGCCGATGAGGTCCGCGCCGATGCCGTCATCGTGGGTGCCTCGGCCAAGGCCGGCCACCGCTGGGTCGGGTCGCTGGCGATCCGGCTGGTCAAGGCGGGCCGCTGGCCGGTCACCGTCGTCCCCTGAACACGCGAGGAAGGGATCAAGCGCCATGGGCGTCGCTGTCGTCACCGGGGCGGGTTCCGGGCTCGGCCGGACCATCGCCAGGGCCCTGCTCGGCGCGGGCTGGCAGGTCGCGCTGGCAGGCCGGCGGGAGGAATTGCTGGCCGAGACCGCGAAGGCGGCCGACGGCACCGAGACCCCGGGTCCCGGCTGGCCGGCCGAAAACGCGCTCGTCGGGCCGGCCGACGTGACCTCGCCGCCGTCGGTGGCCGCGCTCTTCGACGCCGTCCGGGACCGCTGGGGACGCCTGGACCTGCTGGTGAACAACGCCGGCTTGTTCGGTCCCGCGGCCCCGGCGGACGAGATCGACCTGGCCGACTGGCAGCGCGTGGTCGACACCAACCTCACCGGTGTCTTCCTGTGCGCCCAGCACGCGGTGCGGATGATGAAAGCCCAGGACCCGCGCGGCGGGCGGATCATCAACAATGGCTCGATCTCCGCGCACACGCCGCGGCCGAACAGCATCGCCTACACCGCCACCAAGCACGCGGTCACCGGCCTGACCAAGTCCCTGTCGCTGGACGGCCGGGCGTTCGACATCGCCTGCGGGCAGATCGACATCGGCAACGCGGAGACCGAACTGACCCAGCGCTTCAGCCGCGGCGTGCTCCAGGCCAACGGCTCCGTCGCCGCCGAGCCTGTCTTCGATTCCCGCCACGTCGCCGACGCCGTGCTCTACATGGCGTCCCTGCCGCTGGACACGAACGTCCAGTTCCTGACCATCACGGCGACCAAGATGCCCTACATCGGCCGGGGCTGACCCTTGCTATTTGAATCCCCCCAGCGCGGGGAGGATGCTGTGCAGATGGGGCCGCCCCTGCCCCAGCGGACTGGAGGACGCCATGACCAATCTCGGTTCCCTGCTCGGCCGGGCGGCCGACGGCCACCCGGACCACCCGGCGCTGCGGCTGGACGGTCTCGTGCTGACCTACGCCCAGCTGCGCGAGGCCGCCTGGCGGATGAGCGCGCTGCTGGCCGCCCAGGGGGTGCAGCCCGGCGACCGGATCGGGATCATGCTGCCGAACGTCCCGGCGTTCCCGATCGCCTTTTACGGCGCGCTGGCCGCGGGGGCCGTCGTGGTGCCGATGAACCCGCTGCTCAAGAGCCGCGAGGTCGCCTACTACC
>JBAUAY010000987.1:0-10485 GCA_049676235.1 Streptosporangiaceae bacterium | reverse complement strand
AGCTTTGGGTGGCCCGCACCGGGGCGCCCGTGGTGGCGCCGGCCAGCGCGCCCGCCGCGCCGACGGGCTCGGTGGTCCAGTTCCTGAACATGAACCACTGCTGGCCAAGCGTCCACAGGTTGGTCGTCACCCAGTAGAGCACCAGGCCGTACTGCCAGTACAACCCGGTCAGCGAGAAGAACGGGACGATGTACATCATGTACTTCTGCGACTGGGCCATCGGGTTGTCCGGGTCCACGTTGGTCTGCATGAGACCGCGCTTCGCGCTCTGCCGGACGGTCATGAACGTCGTCGTCGCGCTGACCACCACGGTCAGCGCGATCACGATGGACACATGCAGCGGCACAGACTGGTGCGAGAACAGCAGCTTGTCACCCAGGTGCACGCCGAAGATGGTCGCCTTCTGCGCGCTCACCACCACCGGCACCGTCAGCCCGTACTTCGGTATGGAGCCCGGCACCCATGTGGTGATGGCACGCAGGACGTTGAACAGCGCGAAGAACACGATCATCTGCGGGATCATCGGCAGGCAGCCGGCCAGCGGGTTGACCCCGTTTTCCTTGTAGAACTTCATCGTCTCTTCGTTGAGACGCTGCTTGTCGCCCTTGTACTTCTTCCGCAGTTCCTGCAGTTGGGGCGCGTGCTGGGCCATCTTCCGCTGGGCGTGCACCTGCTTGACGAACAGCGGGACGAGCAGCAGCCTGATGAACATGACCAGGATCACGATGGACAGGCCCCAGGCCAGTCCGGTGGCCGGGCCGAAGAGCGAGCCGAGCACGGCGTGTATCCGCATGATGACCCACGCCACCACGTTGTTCAGTGGATCGAGCGCTTGCACCAGCTAGCTCCTCGCGACCTTGGCGGGTTTCCTGGTCGGCACTGGATCGTAACCGCCGGGATGAAACGGATGGCATCGGGCGATGCGGGCCACCGCGAGCCAGAGCCCTCGGGCCGCGCCGTGCTCGGCCAGGGCGGCCAGCGCGTACGCACTGCACGAGGGTTCGAACCGGCAGCGCGGTCCCAACAGCGGGCTGATGAACCGCCGGTAACCGGCGATGGGAAACATCAGCAGCCGCGCCGGCACCGTCGCGGTGCGGGCCGGACCGTTAGCATTACCTCTATCTGGCATTACCGACGCGCGCCCCAACCTGCCGCCGCAGCAACCTGCTGATCACCGAATCCAGATCTGCGGCGAGATCCGCCTGGCTCGCGTGCGCGGCTGCGGCATTTGCGCGCACCACAAGTAGGCTACCGCCAGGAAGCGACTGAAGATACCCGCGCATGAGCTCGCGAAGCCGCCGCTTAACACGGTTTCTGGTTACCGCCGAGCCAACCGCCCGGCTTACCACGAATCCTACCCTGGCCGGTTCCCCCTGATAACGAGCGTCGTCCCGGACCAGCAGATGGCCTACCACGCGGGACCTGCCCGCACGGATCCCGGTGCGCACGGTCAGCGCGAACTCCGCGCCGCGACGCATCCGGGACTGAGACGGCAGGATCAGGCACTCAGCCGGTCGCGGCCCTTGTGCCTGCGGGCGGCGAGGACGGCGCGTCCGGCCCGGGTGCGCATGCGCAGCCGGAAACCATGCGTCTTCGCGCGGCGCCGATTATTCGGCTGGAACGTGCGCTTACTCACTGAGGCTCCAGGTAAGGGATCTTGACTGCACGCACGCGCAACGACAGCCGTGCGGTTCTCGGATTCAGCTCAGGCTACCATCTGGAACACTGCCGTTTGCCGGGCGCACCCGGCTGCCGCGACTTAGGCTGTGGAAAGCTATTGTTTCCCACGGTGCCGCAGTCACGCTGTGCAGCGGGGATGCCACGTGCACAACATGTGGATAGTTCTGTGGATCGTGAGCGCGGTTCGCGATGTGGGAATGCGAGGGGAGCGCGCAGGTGGCAAATTCAGACCTGGCAGATGTGTGGGCACGATCCCTCGACGGGCTAGCCGACTTGCAGATCCAGCCCCATCAGCGGGCCTGGCTGAAGCTCACCCGGCCGCTCGGGCTGGTAGAGAACACCGCCCTCATCGCGACGCCGAACGAGTTCGTCAAGGAACAGCTGGAGACCAGGCTGCGCGCGCTGATCACCCAGGCGCTTTCCCAGGAGCTCGGACGCGACATCCAGCTCGCCGTCACGGTCGACCCGGCGCCCCAGGTCACGATGCCCGCGTCCGCCGCCGACCTGGTGGCGGAGCCGCAGCTGCCAGGACTTGCGGGCACACAGGCCCCCGAGTCCGACCTCGGATCGCGGCTCGGGCCCTCAGCGCCCGGGCCGCACGCGCACCCGTCTGGAGACGGCACGGCCGGCGATGCGGCCCCCGGGGGCCTTCGGGACCATGCCGACCCGGCCCGTCCCGGGGGGCCCGGCACGATGCCCCAGGCCGCCCGGCTCGGCGGCACGCGGCTCAACTCCAAGTACACCTTCGAGACGTTCGTCATCGGCTCGAGCAACCGGTTCGCGCACGCCGCTGCGGTCGCGGTCGCCGAGGCCCCGGCCAAGGCGTACAACCCCCTATTCATCTACGGCGACTCGGGCCTGGGCAAGACGCACCTGCTGCACGCGATCGGGCACTACGCGCAAACCCTCTACTCCGGCCTGAAGGTCAGGTACGTCAGCTCGGAGGAGTTCACCAACGACTTCATCAACATGATCAGGGACGGCAAGCAGGACGGCTTCCGGCGCCGGTACCGCGATGTCGACGTGCTCCTGGTCGATGACATCCAGTTCCTGGAGAACAAGGAAGGCACGCAGGAAGAGTTCTTCCACACCTTCAACACCTTGCACAACGCCAGCAAGCAGATCGTCATCTCCAGCGACCGCGCCCCCAAGCGGCTGGTCACGCTGGAGGACAGGCTTCGCAGCCGGTTCGAATGGGGCCTGCTGACCGATGTCCAGCCGCCCGAGCTCGAGACGCGGATCGCCATCCTGCGCCGCAAGGCCATCCAGGACACCCTGAACGTGCCCCCGGAAGTGCTCGAGTACATCGCCAGCCGGATCTCCACCAACATCAGGGAACTTGAGGGCGCGCTGATCCGGGTGACGGCGTTTGCCAGCCTGAACCGTCAGTCGGTCGACCTGCAGCTGGCCGAGATCGTGCTCAAGGACCTCATCCCCGAAGCCCAGGGCCCGCAGATCACGGCCGCGACGATCATGGGCCAGACGGCCTCCTACTTCGGGCTGTCCATCGAGGACCTCTGCGGGACCTCCCGGTCACGAGTGCTGGTCACCGCACGGCACATCGCGATGTACCTGTGCCGCGAGCTCACCGACCTGTCGCTGCCCAAGATCGGCCAGCAGTTCGGCGGCCGCGACCACACCACGGTCATCAATGCGGACAGGAAAATCCGCTCCCTGATGGCCGAGCGCCGGTCGATCTACACGCAGGTCACCGAGCTGACCAATCGCATTAAGCAGCAAGCCCGAACGAGCTGACCCGGCGGACGCAGCGCTATGCACACAGTTTGTGGACAACATTGTGGAAGACATTCGGATAACCGGGGGACAACCAGTGGCAAGCCCGCGCAGCACCAGCCGCCGACCACAGGACGGGTCGTGCCCTCCCCTGACCTGGCACATCCCCTGTGGGCAGAAAATGGCTTCTGATCTGCGGGAACAGGGATTCTCCCCAGAATCCACCGCACCTATGACTATGACTGTTCTGTAAATAAGAAAAGAACAACACCAAGTAGGCCCTGTGTGCGAGGACCAAGCCGATACCGATTCTTGTACCCGGTGACGCGCACACTGACACGTAGGAGGAGTCCGGTGAAGCTCCAGGTTGAGCGTGATCATCTGGCGGATGCCGTGGCCTGGACCGCGCGTGCCCTGCCGGCCCGCCCGACCGCCCCTGTGCTGGCCGGGATGCGCCTGCACGGGGGGACAGAACTCACGCTCTCGACGTTCGACTACGAGGTCTCGGCCCAGGCCACCGTGCCGGTGATCACCGACGAAGAGGGCGCGGTGCTCGTTTCCGGCCGCCTGCTGGCCGAGATCGTGCGGTCGCTGCCCGCCAAGCCGGTCGACTTGTTCACCGACGGGACCCGCGCGACGCTCAAGTGCGGCAGCTCCACCTTCACCCTGGTCCTGCTGCCCGAGGAGGAATACCCGACGCTGCCCGAGATGCCGCCGCTGGCCGGGTCGGTCGGCAGCGACGCGATGGCTTCCGCCATCGGCCAGGTGGCGATCGCAGCCGGCCGCGACGATACCCTTCCTGCGCTGACCGGCATCAGGATCGAGATCGCCGGCGACACGCTCACGCTGGTCGCCACCGACAGGTACCGGCTGGCGGTCCGCGAGCTCCGCTGGAACCCGGCGCGGCCGGACCTCAGCACGGCCTTGCTCGTCCCCGCCCGTGTCCTCGGCGAGACGGCGCGCGCCCTGACCTCGGGGGCCGAGGTGGCCATATCGCTGGGCGGCGACAGCCTGATCGGCTTCGCCGGTGCCGGACGGCGGACCACCACCAGGTTGCTCAGCGGCGAGTATCCCAAGTACCAGGCGCTGCTACCGAGCGAGTTCAGCGCGACCGCCGAACTCGCAGCCGGCTCGTTCGCCGAGGCGGTGAAGCGGGTGGCGCTCGTCGCGGAGCGCAACACCCCGGTACGCCTGGCCTTCAGTTCCGGGCAGCTGGTGCTCGAGGCGGGCGCCTCGGAGGAGGCGCAGGCCGTGGAGGTCCTCGAGGCGGCGTTCGACGGCGAGGACCTGCAGATCGCCTTCAACCCGCAGTACTTGCTCGACGGCATCGGGGCGATCGACTCCGACACGGTCAGGATCTCCTTTACCTCGCCCACCAAGCCCGCGGTCATCACGGGCAAGAGCGAGGGCCAGCCCGACTACCGGTACGTGCTCATGCCGATCCGTTCGGCGGGTTAAAGAGGCCGTAGTCTCGGATCTGTGCATCTCACCCGGCTCGCGCTGACTGACTTCCGGTCGTATGCCGAGCTCAGCCTTGAGCTCGGGCCGGGCGTGACCACGTTCAGCGGCCCGAACGGGGAAGGTAAGACCAACCTGGTCGAGGCGATCGGCTACCTGGCCACGCTGGGCAGCCACCGGGTCGCCACCGACGCGCCGCTGGTCAGACGCGGCGCTGACCGGGCCGTGCTGAGAGCGGCGGTGAGCGGGGCCCAGGGGGGCACGCTGGTGGAAATCGAGCTCAACCCGGGCCGGGCCAACCGGGTCAGGCTGAACCGGGCACCGATGCCGCGGCCGCGGGACATCCTCGGCGCGCTGCGCACGGTGCTGTTCGCGCCCGAAGACCTGGCCCTGGTCAAGGGCGATCCCGGCGAGCGGCGGCGGTTCCTCGACGAGCTACTGGTCGCTACCGCGCCGCGCTACGCCGGGGTCCGCGCTGACTACGAACGGGTACTGCGGCAGCGCACCGCCTTGCTCAAGTCCGCCGGGGCCAAGGGGCACCTGCGCGGCGCGGCCCGCGAATCGATGACCGCGACGCTCGACGCGTGGGACGCGCAGCTGGCCCAGGCGGGCGCGCCGCTGCTGGCCGGCCGGATGCGCCTAGTAGCCGCGCTGCGGCCGCACGTGACCGCCGCGTACGAGGCGGTTTCCGGTGGCTCGCCAGGCGACTCTTGTGAAATATCCTACCGTGCTTCAGCGTTTAACAATAATGAGTTCGATAATGATATGGCCGGGCTCGAAGTGGCCATGCTCAAGGCACTGGCCGGGATCCGGGCCAGCGAGCTTGACCGCGGCGTCTGCCTGGTCGGCCCGCACCGGGACGAGCTCGAGCTGTTCGTCGGCGGGCTGCCGGCCCGCGGTTACGCCAGCCACGGCGAGTCCTGGTCGCTCGCGCTCGCGTTGCGCCTGGCCAGCTTCGCGCTGCTCAAACAGGACAGCGAGGATCCGGTGCTGATCCTCGACGACGTGTTCGCCGAGCTCGACACGGGCCGCAGGGACCGGCTGGCCGCCCTGGTCTCCAGCGGCGAGCAGGTCCTGATCACCGCGGCGGTGCCCGCCGACGTCCCCGACGTGCTCGCGGGCGTGCGGTTCACCGTCCGCGCGGGCGTGGTCACCGGTGCCAGCTAGAAGGCCGGCGTCCAAGCCAGATCACCGGTCGGCCGACCCGGCCGCCCCGGATCGGGTGCGGCTGGCCGTCGAGGCACTCGCCGTGGCCAAGGCGGACGCGCGGGCTAGGGGCGATCTGCCGGCGGGCCTCCAGCGCCCGCCTGGACCCGGTAAGACCGACGATCCCGAACGATCCGGCGTGTCCGCGGACGGCCAGCATGACTCGCCCGGGCCCGGTCGCGGGCGTCCCCGTCGGGAAGACCCGCAACCGCTGGTCAGCGCGATCGGCGGCCTGCTCGACACCCGGGGCTGGCAGCAGCGGGCGGCGATGGGCTCGGTGTTCGGCCGCTGGGCGGAAATCGTCGGCCACGACCTGGCGGCGCACACCCGTCCCGACAGCTTCGCCGACGGCGAGCTCGCGGTGACGGCCGACTCGACCGCTTGGGCGACCCAGGTCCGGCTGCTCGCCCCGGTGCTCGTCCGGCGGCTTAACACCGAGCTCGGCGACGGATCGGTCCGCCGGGTGAAGGTCCGCGGCCCGGCACCGCCGCGGCAGCGCGGCGGCTGGCGGGTACCCGGCAGCAAGGGACCTGGCGACACTTACGGCTAAATAGCGGGAACCGACACGTGGGGCAAGACGACCCTGGCTGCCGGTGCCTGCAGGTAAAATGAATAAGCGCAACGATAGCCACATCCTGGGGGGCTGGGCTGCGCGCTTCTTATGCAGGATGGAGTTTGGTTTGTCCTACGATGCACGCTCGATCACGGTACTTGAGGGTCTTGAGGCCGTCCGCAAGCGCCCGGGTATGTATATCGGCTCGACCGGCGAGCGCGGGTTGCATCACCTGGTCTACGAGGTCGTGGACAACGCGGTGGACGAGGCGCTCGCCGGGTACGCCGACACCATCGACGTGACCCTGCTGGCCGACGGCGGGGTCCGGGTGCGCGACGACGGCCGCGGCATTCCGGTGGATGAGCACCCGGTGGAGCACCGCCCGGCGGTCGAGGTCGTGATGACCACGCTGCACGCGGGCGGCAAGTTCGACGGCAAGTCCTACGCCGTTTCCGGCGGCCTGCACGGCGTCGGCGTGTCCGTGGTCAACGCGCTGTCGGCCCGGCTGGACGCGGAGATCCGCCGGGACGGGTACGCCTGGTCGCAGTCCTACGAGCGCGGTGACCCGACGGGCCCGCTGGTCCGCGGAGCCGCCAGCGATGAAACCGGCACCACGGTCACGTTCTGGCCCGACCCGCAGATCTTCGAGACCACCGACTGGTCCTTCGAGACGCTGTCCCGGCGGATGCAGGAGATGGCCTTCCTGAACAGGAACCTGGCCATCTCGATCACGGACCAGCGCCAGGACGAGCCGCGGGAAGCGCGGTATCAGTACGCCGGGGGAATCGCCGACTTCGTTCGGTATATCAATGCCTCGAAAGAGCCGGTCCATGGCTCGGTCATCGACTTCGGGGAAGAAGCCGACGGGATCTCGGTCGAGATCGCGATGCAGTGGACCGGGGCGTACACCGAGTCGGTGCATACCTTCGCGAACACCATCAACACGGCCGAGGGCGGTACCCACGAGGAGGGGTTCCGGGCCGCGCTCACCGCGATCGTCAACCGGTACGCGCGCGAGCAGAAACTGCTGCGCGAGAAGGACGACAACCTGACCGGGGACGACGTGCGCGAGGGCCTGACCGCGATCGTCCACGTCAAGCTCGCCGAGCCGCAGTTCGAGGGCCAGACGAAGACCAAGCTGGGTAACACCGAGGCCAAGTCGTTCGTGCAGAAGGCCTGCAACGACCACCTGCGGGACTGGTTCGACCGCAACCCGGGCGAGGCCAAGGACATCATCAACAAGGCCAGCCAGGCGGCCCGGGCCCGGATTGCCGCGCGCCAGGCGCGCGACCTGACCCGGCGCAAGTCACTGCTTGACTCGACGGCGCTGCCCGGCAAGCTGGCGGACTGCCAGTCCACCGACCCGGCGATCTCCGAGATCTACGTGGTCGAGGGAGACTCGGCCGGCGGCTCGGCCAAGGGCGGCCGCGACCCGAAGTTCCAGGCCATCCTGCCCATCCGGGGCAAGATCATCAACGTGGAGAAGTCGCGGATCGACCGCGTGCTGAAGAACAACGAGGTCCAGTCGATGATCACGGCGCTCGGCGCCGGGATCTACGACGAGTTCGACATCACCAAGCTCCGCTACCACAAGATCATCCTGATGGCGGACGCCGACGTCGACGGGCAGCACATCCGGACGCTGCTGCTCACGCTGCTGTTCCGGTTCATGAAGCCGCTCGTTGAGGCGGGCCACGTCTACATCGCGCAGCCGCCGCTCTACAAGATCAAGTGGGATGGCCGTGGTGTCAAGCCCGGCTACGCCTTCAGCGATGCCGAGCGGGACCGGGTGATCGCGGCCGGCATCGCCGAGGGCCGCAAGGACCCGCGGCCGCGGGACGGCGTGCAGCGGTTCAAGGGTCTCGGCGAGATGAACGCGACCGAGCTGTGGGAGACCACGATGGACCCGGCCAGCCGGGTGCTCCTGCAGGTCACGCTAGACGACGCGGCCCAGGCCGACGAGCTGTTCAGCGTGCTGATGGGCGAGGACGTCGAGGCGCGCCGTTCGTTCATCACCCGCAACGCCAAGGACGTCAGGTTCCTGGACATCTGATCTGCTGGCCGCAAGGGCCGGCTGGTTTCATCTTTGAGTAGGGAATTACGAAAGTGACCGAAGTTACCGATGCCCCGCAGGACGGCGGGCACGACCGTACCGAGCCGGTCGACATCCAGTACGAGATGCAGCGCAGCTACATCGACTACGCGATGTCGGTCATCGTCGGCCGCGCGCTCCCCGACGTCCGGGACGGGCTCAAGCCGGTCCACGTGCGGATCCTGTACGCGATGCTGGACGGCGGCTACCGGCCGGACCGCGGCTTCTTCAAGTGCTCGCGGGTCGTCGGCGATGTCATGGGCAACTACCACCCGCACGGCGACAGCGCGATCTACGACGCGCTGGTGCGGATGGCGCAGCCCTGGTCGATGCGGATGCTGCTCATCGACAGCCAGGGCAACTTCGGCTCGCCGGGCAACGACCCGCCCGCGGCCATGCGCTACACCGAGTGCCGCCTCGCCCCGCTCGCGATGGAGATGCTGCGGGACATCAACGAGGACACCGTCGATTTCCGTGAGAACTACGACGGCCGCTCATCCGAGCCCGTGGTCCTGCCCAGCCGGTTCCCCAACCTGCTGATCAACGGGTCCGAGGGGATCGCGGTCGGCATGGCCACCAAGATCCCGCCGCACAACCTGCGCGAGGTGGCCGCCGGGGTCGCCTGGTACCTGGACCACTTCGACGCATCGGATGACGAACTCCTCGACGCGCTGACGGAGCGGGTCAAGGGACCCGATTTTCCGACCCGCGGCCTCATCGTGGGCCGGCGCGGCATCAGGGATGCCTACCGTACCGGGCGCGGCTCGATCACCATGCGGGCCGTCGTCGAGGTCGAGGAAGACGCCAGGGGCCGCACCTGCCTGGTGGCCAGGGAACTGCCGTTCCAGGTCAACCCCGACAACCTTGCCCTGAAGATTGCCGAGCTGGTCAAGGACGGCAGGATCAGCGGCATCGCGAACATCCAGGACGAGAGCAGTGGCCGGACCGGCCAGCGGCTGGTCATCGTGCTGAAGCGGGACGCCATCGCCAAGGTGGTGCTCAACAACCTGTACAAGCACACCCAGCTGCAGGACACGTTCGGCGCCAACATGCTGGCCCTGGTCGACGGCGTGCCGCGCACCCTGCGCCTGGACCAGATGATCAGGTACTGGGTGACGCACCAGATCGAGGTCATCGTCCGGCGCACCAAGTACCGGCTGCGCAAGGCGGCCGAGCGGCTGCACATCGTCGCCGCGCTGCTCAAGGCCATGGACCGGATCGACGAGGTCATCGCGCTGATCAGGGCGAGCGCGTCGGCGGCTGAGGCACAGCAGGCCCTGATCGGGCTGCTCGAGATCGATGAGATCCAGGCCCGCGCGATCTTGGACATGCAGCTCCGCAAGCTAGCCGCGCTCGAGCGGCAGGAACTCGTCAACGAACGCGACGACCTGGAAGCGAAGATCGCCGACTACGAGGACATCCTGGCCTCACCCGAGCGGCAGCGGCAGATCGTCGGCACCGAGCTGGGCGAGATCGTCGCCAAGTACGGGGACCAGCGGCGCACCGAGATCATCGCCTACGACGGCGAGGTGGCCGACGAGGACCTGATCGCCGAAGAAGACGTCGCGGTCACCATCACCTACGGCGGGTACGCCAAGCGCACTAAGACCGACCTTTACCGTGCGCAGCGGCGCGGCGGCAAGGGGATCCGCGGCGCCCAGCTGCGCACCGACGACATCGTGGACCACTTCTTCATCACCACGACCCACCACTGGATCCTGTTCTTCACCAACAAGGGCCGGGTCTACCGGGCCAAGGCCTA
>JBAUAY010000986.1:0-1982 GCA_049676235.1 Streptosporangiaceae bacterium | reverse complement strand
CGCCGGCGGCGCGGCCGGGTCGGCTAAGGCGCCCGCTCCGACCACACTGGCCGGGTACTACGCGCAGCGGCTGGACTGGCAGCCGTGCAACGGCGGCTTTGAGTGCGCTCGGCTGCTCGTGCCCTTCGACTACGCCCGGCCCTCCTGGCGGCGGTTCTCGCTGCCGGTGATCAAGCTGCCCGCAGCCGAGGAGTCCCGGCGGATCGGCACGCTGGTGGTCAACCCGGGCGGGCCCGGCGGTTCCGGCGTCCAGTACGCGCTTGGGGCGCGCAGCGAGTTCCCGGCCGCCGTGCTGGCCCGGTTCGACATCGTGGGCTTTGACCCCCGGGGCGTCGCGGCGAGCGAGCCCGCGCTGACCTGCACGACCGGCCCGCAGCTCGACAAGTATCTGGCCACCGACGACATGCCGGCCAACGTCACGCAGCTGGCCGAAGTCATTGCGCAGAGCAAGCTGTACGCTGCGCGGTGCGCGCAGAACTCGGCCGCCCTGCTGCCGTACGTGGGCACCCAGAACGCGGCCCGCGACATGGACGTGCTGCGGGCCGCGCTCGGCGAGTCACGGCTCAGCTTCCTCGGCAAGTCATACGGAACGTACCTGGGTACGTGGTACGCGCAGCTTTTCCCGCACCGGGTGCGGGCGCTCGTCCTCGACGGCGCGGTAGATCCCGACACGCCGTCGCTGCAGGACGACATCACGCAGGCCGAGGGGTTCCAGGTCGCGCTCCGTTCGTTCGCGGCATGGTGCCTGGCCGCGGCCAACTGCCCGCTCCGCGGCGGCTCGGGTGCCCTTGGCCATGGCGCCGCCGCCCGATCGGTGGATGCCGCGGTGGCGAGGCTGCAGGGCGTGATCGTTCGGGCTAATTCCGTGCCGCTGACCAACCAGCTTGGTGACGGCCAGGTGGCGGACGGCGCCATGCTGCTCAACGGGGTGGCCTCCGCGCTGTACAGCAAGTCCTTGTGGACGGACCTGAAAACCGGTCTGGCCGGCGCGTTCGCGGGAAACGGCACGGTGCTCGTCGAGCTGGCCAACCTGCTGCTGGAGCGCAACCCCAACGGGACCTACGCCAACCTGGCGGACGCCGATACCTCGATCAGCTGCCTGGACCGGCCCTGGCCGCGGTCGCTGGCGACGTGGCAGGCGGCGGCCTCGGCCGCCTCGCGGGCGGCCCCGTTGTTCGGCGCGCCGATTGTGTGGGGCAGCCTGACCTGCGCGTACTGGCCGGTACCGTCCTATCCGCTACCCCGGATCCGGGCCGCGGGCGCGCCGCCGATCCTGGTCGTGGGCACGCTGCGGGATCCGGCCACGCCGTACCGGTGGGCCCAGGCGCTGGCCGGCGACCTGTCTTCTGGCGTGTTGCTCGGCTGGAACGGCGACGGCCACACCGCCTACGGCGAGGGCAGCCCCTGCGTGGACACGATCGTGAACGACTACCTGATCGACTTGGCCGTTCCGCGCAGCGGGATGATCTGCTCCTGACGTATCGGCCAGCACTGTAACGCGCGGGCTCCCGAGGGGACTGAGGGGTGCATGTCAAACCCCCGCGTGAGGAGAAAGATGAGAATCCCGAACCGCCCCGGCGGTACCCGTAACAAGCTGGCCGGGCCGGCCAGCGCCATGCGCTTTCTGACCCGCACGAGGCCGGGTCTGATTGTGTTCGGCCTCGCAGCAGCGGCGGCCACTGTGGCTGTCCCCACGTCCGCGTCGGCCTCGACCGTTACATCCCCGGTGGTCGGTTACACCTACGTCGACGGCAACACCGCCCCGGCCAATACCATCGACGGGTTCGCCCGGCACGCCGACGGCTCGCTCACCCCGCTCGCGGGCTCTCCGTTCAGCGCCGGCGGCGCGGGCCTGGGCTCGGGGCTGGCCTCCCAGGGCGCGATCCAGGTAACTGCAGACGGCAGGTACTTGCTGGCGGTCGACGCCGGCAGCAACCAGATCTCGGTCCTGCGCCTCACCGCCGACGGCGTGCCGGTGCTGG
>JBAUAY010000985.1:0-3818 GCA_049676235.1 Streptosporangiaceae bacterium | reverse complement strand
GACCAGCACGGCCGGGAGGTACGGCGCTCGCACCTCGCGCTCGAAGTCACGCATGAACAGCACCAGCTCGAGCGGCCGGGGCAGCCGCCGGGCCGCAGCGTGCTGGGCCCGGGCCATGGCCGCCGCGGTTTCCAGCAGCTCCTGCATGCTCAGCGCCGGGTTGGTCTGCACGGCGACCCGGGCCGGCTCGGGGCCGGCATTGGCGAAGTGATGCACGGTACCCGGCGGGACCCGCACCGTGTCGCCGGGGCCGGCGAGCACCCGCCGGCCGGCGATCCGGAACCTCATCTGACCGGCGAGCACGGTGAAGGACTCCTCCTGCCGCGGGTGCGCGTGGCTGCTCGGCACCCGCCCGCCCGGGGCGAGCACCAGTTCCCACTCGAGCACGCTGCCGTCCGCCTGCGGCCCCGGGGCGAGGATCGTGATCCGCTCGCCGCTCAGCGGGTTCTCGATGACGGAGCCGCCGGCCGGCGGGCCCGCCTGGAGGTCAGGTGACATCGCGTCGCACCGTGGTACGGGCGGCCACCGCGCAGAAAACGATGGCCAGGCCCGCGAGCAGCGCCGCGGCGGCCGCGAACGGGAGCGGGGTGCCGCCGGACAGGCCATGAGCGGGCCCGAACGCCGAGCCGCCCAGCGTTGAGCCCGACAGGGTCGAGGCCGCCGTATAGGGCAGGTAGGGACGGATGGACGTGAACAGCCCGCCGAGCAGCGACTCGATCACGATCGTCCAGGCAAAGACGCTGATGACCCCGGCCAGCTGGGAACGGACCAGCGAGCCAACGCCGACCCCGATCGCGGCCAGCAGGGCGGTGCCGACGATGTGGCCGATCGCGTACCTGGCCAGCGTGGCGTCCCCGATGGCCACGTGGTACCCGCGGGCGGTGGCGAAGATCAGGCCGACGCCCAGGGCTATGGCGTAGCCGACCAGGCCGAACACGGCCCCGGCGCACGCGCCCGCGACCGCCTTAGCGGTCAGGACGCGCCCCCGGTGCGGCGTGGCGAGATAGGTAAGCGTGGCCGTGGAGTGACGGAACTCACCGCTGGAGACCGTCACCCCCATGACCGTGGCCAGCACCAGGGCCCACACGCCCGCGGTGATCACGGCGTTGAGGCCGGACGCGGTGGACAGCGGTCCGATTCCGTTTCCTGAGCCGGCCCTGGCCGCCTCGATCACCGCGAACAACGCGGTGAGCGCCGCGGCGGTGGCGAGCAAGCCGTAGGTCAGCCGGGTGGTGCGGAGCTTGAGCAGCTCAACATGGATCAGCCGGGTCATCGTGACACCTCCTGAGCTGGTCTGACGCGCCGGTGTGGCCGGCCGGCCGAGCCGGATGTGAGTTTGAGGAAGACCTCCTCAAGGTCGATGGCCCCGCCCGCGGTCAGCTCCGCCAGCGACGACTGGGTGACGAGGTGCCCGCGGTCGAGAATCACCACCGAGTCCACCGTCTGGGCGACCTCGGCGAGGATATGGCTGGACACCAGGACGGTGCTGCCCTCGGCGGCCAGACCGCGCAGCAGGTCACGCAGCCAGCGAACCCCTTCTGGGTCAAGGCCGTTGGCCGGCTCGTCCAGGATCAGCAGATCCGGATCGGTGAGCAGCGCGGTGGCCAGGCCGAGGCGCTGGCGCATGCCGAGCGAGAACCCGCCGACCCGGCGGTCGGCGGCGCCGCCGAGCTCGACGAGCCCGAGCACGTCGTCGATCCGCGACGGGTCCGCCTGACCCACCAGGGCCTGAATTCGCAGGTGGTTACGGGCCGTCCGGCCGGGATGGAAGCTGGACGCCTCCAGGACCGCACCGACCTGATGCAGCGGCTCCTCCAGATCCCGGTAAGGTCGGCCGTTGATGGTCGCCGTGCCCGCGTCTGGCCGTATCAAGCCGAGCAGCATCCGCAGCGTGGTCGTCTTCCCGGCCCCGTTCGAGCCAAGGAAACCGGTCACGGTGCCCCGCTCGACCTCGAAGCTCAGCCGATCGACCGCCAGCACCTGGCCGAATCGCTTGGTCAAGCCGCGTACCTCGATCACTGGCATGAATCTCTCCTTCCGGAGCGCTCGCAGCTCATGCCCGCCGCATGTGCTGCCCTCAGCGTGCCGGGGCGGCCACCGCGGCGTCGTCCGCCATCCGGACCGTTTGATGTCGTCCTGCGCGGTAGCGGCCGGCGCCCGAGATGCATCGCCGGAGGTAGGCGGGGGCATACGGATGTCGCCTCAGGGCCGACGCCTCCCGGTGACCTGGCGCGTACCGTTATTGCCAGTGATGACCAGACCTCAGGAGCCCGAACGCGGACCGCACGGACCCGGCGCCCGGCCGCGCGCCGATGCCGCCCGGCGCTGGGCGGTCGATGTGACGATCGCGGTGGCGGTGACCGCGATCCAAATCGGCGGAACGTACGCGGGCCAGAGATGGCACCCTGGCCACGGTTCCGCCGACCCCCTGGCCTACGTTCTGCTCGCGATCGGCGGCGCGTCGCTGCTGGCCCGCCGTCGCTACCCGGTCGGCGTCCTGGCCGTCACCCTCGTCACGACGCTGTGGGCGGCCGGGGAGAACGCTCAAGCCACCTATCTCGCGCTGATCGTGGCTTTCTTCAACGCAGTGCTCGCCAGGAAGCGGGCGGCTGCGATCGCATCGCTGGTCATCGGCTACGCCGCATCCGTGTGGCCCTGGCTGATCGACCAGTCCGGGCACCCCTCGACCGCGTTCGCGCTCGGGCTGGCGGCCGGGCTGATGTTCTTGCTGTCCGCCGCCGAGCTCATCCGCAGCAGGAGCCAGCGAGCCGCCGCCCTGCAGCAGAGCCGGGAGGAGGAGCTCCGCAGGCGAGCCAGCGAGGAGCGGATGAGGATGGCCAGGGACCTGCACGATGTGGTGGCGCACAACATCTCGGTCATCAACGTCCAGGCGAACACGGCCCTGCACCTGATGGACCGCCAGCCGGAACGCGCCAGGTCGGCCCTGACGACCATCAACGACGTGAGCAAGCAGGCACTGGTTGAGCTCCGCTCGGTGCTCGGCGTCCTGCGGGACATCGACGAGAGCGCGCCGCGGGCGCCGAGCCCGGGCCTGGCCCGTCTCGGTGACCTGGCGGACAGCGCGGCGGCCGCCGGGCTCGCGGTGCACATCGACGTGGCGGACCTCGAGCGGCCGCTGCCCGCCGATGTGGACCTCGCCGCCTACCGGATCGTTCAGGAGGCCCTCACCAACAGCGCCAGGCACTCCGGGGGCCGGGTGGCCACGGTACGCGTCAGGCACCGTGATGGCGCCCTGCTCGTCGAGGTAGACGACGACGGCATGCCCCGGTCAGCGGACCGGGGCAGCGGCCCGGGCAACGGAATCGCCGGCATGACCGAACGGGCCAAGGTCCTCGGGGGTACGCTGCAGGCCGGCCACCGGCCGGAAGGCGGTTTCAAGGTCAGGGCCTGGCTGCCGGTCGAAGGGAGCGAGCCATGATCCGGGTCGCGCTGGCCGATGACCAGGAGCTGGTCCGGGCCGGATTCGCCGCGCTGCTTGATGCCGAGGACGATATCGAGGTGGTGGGCGAGGCCGCCGACGGGCAGCAGGCCGTCCGGATCGCCGAGCACCGCAGGCCGGACGTGCTGCTGATGGATATCCGGATGCCGGTGCTCGACGGCATCGAGGCGGTGCGGCGGATCGCCGCCCGGCCGGACCTGGCCCGCGTCCACGTCGTCATCCTGACCACCATCGAGCTCGACGAGTACGTCTTCGAGGGGCTGCGGGCCGGTGCCGCCGGGTTCCTGGTCAAGGACACCGACGCCGCGGAGCTGATCCGGGCGGTCCGGGTGGTAGCCGGCGGGGGTGCGCTGCTGGC
>JBAUAY010000984.1:0-7130 GCA_049676235.1 Streptosporangiaceae bacterium | reverse complement strand
TCGTCGGCGGGGTCAACGGCGTCGTCACGACGGTCTTCGGCGTTCCCTCGCTGATCACCACGCTCGGCACCGGCTACATCATCTTCGGTTACGCGCTGACGGTCTCCTCGGCGCAGCAGATAAACCTCCCCGCTGCCTCGCTGGGGCTCGGTCACTGGTTCGGCTCCGAGGCGTGGTCGGAGTTCATCTGGGCCACCGTCCTGGTCCTCATCTTCCACGTCATCCTGACCAGGACCCGGTGGGGCCTGTACACGGTCTCGGTCGGCGGCAACCTGCTCGGCGCGAGGGAATCCGGGATCAAGGTCAACCGGATCAAGATCGGCAACTTCATGATGTGCGCCGGGCTCGGCGCGCTGGCCGGGATCCTGGAAGCCTTCAAGAACGACATCATCGACCCGAGCGCCGGCCAGCTCACGGTGGTCCTCTATGCCCTGGCCGGGGTGGTCATCGGCGGCACGGCCATGCTGGGCGGCTCCGGCACGATGATCGGGCTGTGGCTGGGCATGCTGGTGCTCGGCATCCTGGAGGACGGGTTCAACCTGCGTGGCATCAGCTCGAACAAGTACCTGATCATCCTGGGTGCGGCGATTCTGCTCGCGATGATCGCCAACACCTATCTCACCCGGCTGAGAAACGCGGGCCGGCTGGAGTCCAAGTCGTGACGCAGCGCGCCCAATCGAAGATGGTCAGAGCGAGCACGGAGGCGACGAATTGAGCACTCGGGACACCGGCGACTTTACGCCGCCGACTGACAATGACATCCTACGGGTGGAGCACATCTCCAAGCGCTACGGCGCGGTGACGGCGCTGGTCGACGTAAGCCTGCGGGTGGAGCGCGGCGAAGTGCTCGGCCTGATCGGCGACAACGGCGCGGGCAAGTCCACCCTGATCAAGATCCTCTGCGGCTTCCAGCCGCCCACCAGCGGGCGGATCATCCTGAACGGCGAGGAGGTCACGTTCACCTCGGTGACGCAAGCCCGCGCGGCCGGCATCGACGTGGTCTACCAGGATCTCGCTCTCATCAACCAGCTCACCGTCTACCACAACATGTTCCTCAACCGGGAGCCGGTCCGCTGGCCGCTGCTGCGCAACAAGGTCATGCGCAAGCAGGCCCAGGAGCACCTGGACCACATGGGGATCACGACCCTGAAGTCAGTGGACGTCGAGGTGGCCAGCCTGTCCGGCGGCCAGCGGCAGGCCATCGCGGTGGCCCGCTCGGTGTTCGGGGACGCCAAGCTCCTGCTGCTCGACGAGCCGCTGGCCGCCATGGGCGTCAAGGAAGGCGCGATAATCCTTGACCTGGTGCACGAGCTCAAGCAGCAGGGCCTCTCGATCATCATCATCGCGCACAACTACGGCCAGGTGCTCCAGGTCTGCGACCGGGTGAACCTGCTGCAGGGCGGCAAGATCACCTACGACAAATACGCCAGGGACACCTCCGTCGAGGACCTGACCGAGATGGTCATCGCGGAATACCGCAAGGCTCTGGAGGAGCGCCACCGCGCCGCCGCGTCCTGACCGTTACCGCTAGCTAACGGCTCCGGGCGTGACCGGGCGAGGCATCGGGTAGCGCCAGGCATGATGGAGGGCATGTCTATTTCACGCCTGCATGGCCGCTTGCCCCGGGGCGCCGCTGCGGCTCTGGTCGTGGGCGTGGCCGCCCTGCTCGGGGTCAGCGCCTGTTCCGCGGCCGCCGCCCCGGCGGCCGGGAACACGCAGCAGGCCGGAAGCACGCCGCCTACCGGAAGTACGCAGCAGGCGACCGGGTCGACTCACGGGGATGCCGGGATCATCCCGGCGCACAGCACGCTGCGCTGGCATTCCTGCTCCAAGCAGCTAGCGGCCTACGGCGTGCGTGACTGCACCATGCTGAGTGTCCCGGTCAACTACGCCGACCCCGGCGGCAGGCATATCAGCCTGGCCCTCGACATGGTCCCGGCTACCGCACCGCGGAGCCAGCAGCAGGGGATCATGCTGGTTAATCCGGGTGGACCCGGTGCCAGCGGGCTGCCGTGGGCGCCGATCATAGCGGACGGGCTCAGCGGAGGCGTAGCCAAGGACTACGACATCGTGGGCTTCGACCCGCGCGGCGTCGGGTCTTCTGTGCCCGCGCTCAGCTGCGATCCCAGCTTTTTCTCCGGCGTACGCCCGAACTACATCCCGGCCAATGCCGCCGCCGAGCAGGTACTCATCAATAGGGCGAAAATGTACGCCACCGACTGCGAGCAACGGTTCGGCTGGCTGCTGCCGTATATGACCACCGAAAACACCGCCCGTGACATGGACTCCATCCGCGCGGCGTTCGGCGTGTCGAAAATAAATTATTATGCGTTCTCTTACGGCACCTATATCGGCCAGGTTTACGCCACTCTTTTCCCCGAACACCTCCGCCGGATGGTCCTAGACAGCACCGTCGATCCCACCGGGGTCTGGTACGCCGACAACGTCGCCCAGGATTACGCCTTCCAGGACCGTATCGAGGCATTCTTCGCCTGGGTGGCTAAATACGACGGAACGTACCATCTCGGCCGTACCGCCGCGCAGGTGCAGGCCGCCTGGTACCGGGCCCGTAACCAGTTGCTTGCGCACCCGGTCAACGCGAGGATCGGGGCCGACGAGTTCGACGACACCTTCTTGCCTGGCGGCTACTTTTTCGAGCTCTGGCCGGGTCTGGCGCAGGCGCTCTCGTCCTACCTGAACGCCGGGCAGACCGCCGGCCTGGTCACCCAGTACCAGGCCAACGGCGCGCAGAACGAGAACGAGTTCGCCGTCTACAACGCGGTGCAGTGCTCGGACGTGAACTGGCCGCACAGCTTCGCCTTCTGGACCTCAGACACCGAGCGGATCTACCGCCAGGTCCCGTACGAGGCCTGGGACAACGCCTGGTTCAACGCCGCGTGCGCGTTCTGGCCGGTGAAGGGGCCCGCCAAGCCGCTGCAGATCAAGGGAGCCGGCCTGCCGGGCATCTTGATGCTGCAGGGCACGCTGGACGCCGCCACCCCGTACGCGGGCGCCCAGGACGCGCACAAGCTGCTGCCGTCCGCGCGGATGGTCGTGGTCGAGGGCGGCGGCAATCACGGGCAGTCCATGGAGCAGCCCTCGGACTCATGTGTGCAGGGCTACCTGAACGCCTACCTCGCCACCGGGGCGCTCCCGGAGGCCCCGGGGCTGGTCAACGCCACTTGCCCGGCCGTGCCCGATCCGACACCCGCACCATGATGACAATTATCTGCGGTATTGCCCCGTGTAGGCTGGGGCTATGTTGCGGGTGAAGCCGCCGTGGGCCGCCTCGGTGCGGCTGCTCGATGAGCGGGATCGCGGTGCCGTACTTGCCATCTGCGACCGCGATCCGGTGACGAACGTCTTCGTCGGTTCCCGTGTCCGCGCTCTCGGCCTGGAGCCCGGCCGGCTCGGCGCGCAGATGTGGGGCCACGCGCCCGGCGGGCGGCTGGAGTCGCTCTGCTACTCCGGCGCCAACCTGGTCCCGGTCGCCGCCACCCCGGACGCCGTGGTGGCGTTCGCGGACCGCGCGCTACGGCAGGGGCGGCGGTGCTCGTCCGTGGTCGGGCCGGCCACCATGGTCCAGGCCCTGTGGGCCCTGCTGCGGCCGCACTGGGGGCCGGCCAGGGAGGTTCGTCCGGTGCAGCCGGTCATGGTTACGCCGGGCCCGCCGCTGGTATCGCCCGATCCGCTGGTCCGGCGGGTCCGGCCCGATGAGATCGATATCCTGTGGCCGGCTTGCGTGGCCATGTTCACCGAGGAGGTCGGCGTCTCGCCGGTCACCGGCGACGGCGGCGCGTCCTACCGGGCCCGGCTGGAGCAGCTCATCCGCAGCGGCCGGGCGTTCGCCAGGATCGAGAACGGTCAGGTGATCTTCAAAGCCGAGATCGGCGCGGTCACGCCGCAGGTGTGCCAGGTGCAGGGGGTGTGGGTGCGGCCGCAGTCCCGCGGCCAGGGTCTGGCCGCGCCCGGCATGGCCGCGGTGGTGGTTGAGGCGGTCCGCTCCATCGCGCCGCTGGTGTCCCTGTACGTGAACGACTTCAACGCCCCGGCCCGCGCGGCCTACCGGCGGGTCGGGTTCACCGAGACCGGCTGGCTCATGTCAGTTTTGTTTTAGTCGCGGTCGCGGATCTTGCGGAGGTACTCGACGATCGGGCCGAAGGCGTCCCTGATCTCCTCGAGCTGACGCGGCGCCAGCCGATCGATGAAATGCCGCCGCACGTTCTCCACGTGGTGCGGCGCGACCCGCTCGATGGCGGCCATGCCGCCGGCGGTCAGCACGGCGAACGTGCCCCGCTTGTCGCCCTCGCAGTCGTCGCGCCGGACTAGGCCACGGTTCTCCATCCGCGAGATCTGGTGGGACAGACGGCTCCGTGACTGGCTGGTGGCGTCGGCGAGGTCCGTCATCCGCAGCCGCTGGTCCGGGGCCTCGGACAGTTCGACCAGGATCTCGTAGTCGTGCCCGTTCAGCCCGTGCGCGTTCAAGTCGCGGTCGAGCTGGCGCAGGAGCAACTGGGACAGGTGGACCGTGGCGCGCCAGGTCTGCTGTTCGTCAAGGCTCAGCCAGCGCGGCTGTCCGTCGGTCCCGGGCATAACATGAATCTACCCTTGTCGCGCCAATGCAGCGACATTGTTCCTGCTGGCCAGGTCTTGGGGGTCTTTGGAGCGGGTCGGCTGCGCTCTGTCAAGGGCTGCTGGCCGACCCGCCCCTCCCCAAGTAAATGGGCTCCGGCCAGCTCGGCCTGGCACGCGTCCAGCTGCTGCCGGGCCCGCCCCTCGTGCCTGGTCAGGCCCAGGTCGCGCAGCAACGGCAGGCATGCCTCCAGGTAGCCGACGGCATGCCACGGCTCCCCCAGGGACAGATAGCTGTCCGCTATCTTGAGCAAGCACAAGGCGTAAGAGCACTCTGCTCCCTGCGCCCGGAATCTGTCCGCCGCCTGCCGGTAGGCCTCGATGGCCGCCTCAGGGTGGCCCAGTCCTTGGTGGCTATCACCGAGCAAGTCAAGGAAGTAGGCCGCCTCACGCGGCTGTCGTCCGGCCGTCCCAGCAGGATCCTGCGAACCTTCCTGCATTGTCATGGCGGCCCTTCTGGCTGGGCGGATGTCCCCTACATCCGGCTCCACTGTTATTAACTGCCCACCATGCCTGTTCTCGCTCCCCCCGCGAGAACAGGCATACCATAGCTGACATATGTCGCGCTTAGTTCTCAGCCCCGTGAACCGATACAGAGGAGACCGTGGCCCAGCTAACGCCAGAAGATCCAGCTACGCCGACTGGTGCGCAGGCTGCCGCGGCCTACCTGCGCGAGATGCTGCTCCGTCCGGGCCGTTACCGGCGCAAGTGGGAGCAGTACGCCGAACGCAGCAGGCTGGGACAGGTGAATCAGCTCGCGGTGGCGGAGGTGCTCGCGCACTACCTGTGGGAGCATCCAAGGGGCCAGGGTGACGTCGACGTGCTACCCAGGCAGCTCAAAGACACGGCCTCCCGGGCGCTGTCCGGCAAGCTGCTCAGCAAGGCCACGCTGACCCTGTTCATGGACGCGTTCGGGCTCATCTCGTTCGAGCGGGAGCAATTGGTGAAGCTGTGGGAAGGCTCCGCCCAGGTCCGCGTGCTTTCCGGCCCCCGGGCGATCGGGGAGGACAAGGCGAGCGCGCTCGGCAGCCCGCGGGTCAAGACACTATCCCTGCATGATCACCATTATCTCGGCCCGGACGGGCTGCCGGTCAGGCACCGCGTTATCCACGTCATCGAAGCGCTGGTCGACGGCGTGGACCGGTTGCCTTACCGGGCCGACACCAATGCCCTGACCATTGAGGTCGGACAGGGATTCAACGGCCTGGCCGGTCCCGTTTACCAGCCCATCACCGAACTGTTCGTGGTCGATATGCTGCTGGTCAAGCCGCTGGCCGCCGGGGAGACGGCCACCCTGGAGTACTCGGCGAGCTTTCATTACCCGGCGCCGCCCCCGCCGGAGTTCCGCCGGGTCGTGCAGTACTTCGTCGAGAACCTGGATATCCGCGTCGAGTTTCATCCCGACAAGCAGCCGGCCAACGTGGTGTGGGCGGTCTGGGACGGGATGGACGGCCCCATCGTCGAACGGGAGAACGTCGCCCTGGACAGCCAGTTCGCCGTGCATCGCTACCTGCGCCTCGCCGAGAAGACCACCGTCGGCTTCCACTGGGACTGGTCACCCTGACCGACAACGCCGCGCGCCAGGCTAGGCAGAACAGGCGAGATCCAGGCCAGCCGTGGCACGATCAGAGGGTGCGGAAGGACGAAGGCGCCGCGACCACTAGTGCCGAGTTGCGCGCGCACAATCTCGCGCGGCTGCTGCGCGCGGTCCACGGCGGCGGCGGCCAGCTCACCCGGGCCGAACTCACCAGGCAGCTCAGCCTGGCCAGGGGAACCGCCACCGTGCTGGTCAGGGAGCTGGCCGGGCGGCAGCTCATCGAGGAGCTAGCCAGCCCGGCCGACGCGCCGGCCGACATCAAGGTGCCGCGCACCCGGGGGCGTCCGACCGGCGTGCCCTCGGCGCACCCGCAGGGCCCCGTCGCGCTCGCGGTCGACCTGCGGGACGACTCCTTTACCGTGGCCGCCTTCGAACTGACCGGCCGCTGCACCGTGCTCGACCACCAGGAGCGGGAGGCGGGCTCGGGCACCGGGGTGCTGGCCGACGTCGCGGCCAGGCTGAAGATCCGCCGCCACCAGTTCGGCGGCCGCGTGGTCGGCACCGGGGTCGCGGTCCCCTCCCCGGTGAGCGCCGGCCAGATGGTGCAGCCGACCCTGCCGGACTGGCAGGACGTCGACGTGGCCGCCATCCTCGGCGGCGCGATCGGCGACGGGGCGGAGGAACCGGTCCTGGCCGGCAACGACGCGACGCTGGCCGGCCTGGCCGAGGCCCGCCGCGGCGTGCTGCGGGGGGTCTCCGTCGCCCTGCACCTGCACGTCGCGACCGGCATCGGCGGGGTGCTGTTGTCCGGCGGCCTCCCGGTGACCGGCGCTCATGGTTCGGCGGGGGAGTTCGGGCACATGCCGCTGACCGGCGGCAGCGAGCCCTGCCGGTGCGGTTCGGTCGGCTGCTGGGAGCTCGACGCCGGCGCTCGCGGGCTGCTCCGCGCGGTGGGCCAGCC
>JBAUAY010000983.1:0-1501 GCA_049676235.1 Streptosporangiaceae bacterium | reverse complement strand
GGTGTTCTGGCTGACGTCGCGTTGCGCCGCGAGGTAGTCCTCGAAGAAACTGCGGAGCAAGCCCGGAACAGGGGTCTGCGCGCTCATGACTGGTCACCAGCTGCTGGGAGCAGAGCCTCGGCGAATGCGTGGAAACGGGTGTTCGCCTCCTGCAGGAGGGCGGTGGTGATGCGCAGGTAAACCTCAGTGTCGCTGATGCAGGCGTGGCCGAGGTAGGTACTCAGCAACGGCAGCCTGGCCATGACGGGCTCGCCGTCGCGATACCAGAGCAGCAGCCGGGTGACGGCGAAAGTCGCTCGCAGGTCGTGGAGCCGGGGACCGCTGCCGTCGGGTTCCCGCAGCCCCGCCTGCACGGTGAGGTCATGGAATATCGCCTGGACGGTCGAGGTGCTGTAGCCGGTGCCGCGACCGGAGACGAAGAAGGCCCCGGCCGGGTCGGCGGGGGCCACTGCAATACGCAGGTCGTGGTAGGTGCGCAGCGTCTCCAGCGTCCCGGCGGAGACCGGGACGAGCCGGGACTTGCGGAACTTCGACTGGCGGACCGAGAGGACACCCTCGGCCAGGTCCACATCCTGCAGGGTGAGGTGCAGCGCTTCGGAGATCCGCAAGCCGGACGTGGCCAGCAGCAGGATGACCGTGTGCAGGGTCGCCGACCGGATCGGGCAGGGATGCCGGCTGGTCCAGTCCCGCAGCGCGAGCGCGCCGGCCAGCAAGGCACGCACCTCGTCTCGGGTGTAGATGTGGGGTAGCCTCGGCGGCCGACGGCGCGGACGGAGCGACTCGCCGGGCACGAACGTTCCGGGGCGGCGGGCCGCCAGGAAGCGGCAGAAGCGGCGCAGCAGGTAATAGCGGGCGCGGCGGGTGTTCGGGGCCCGGGCCGCACAGTCCGCCAGCCACGCTTTGGCCAGGTTCTCGTCGATTGTTCCCGAGGGCAGGCCTCGCCGGGCGGTGTAACGATCCAGCGCCCGTAGCTGTGTCAGGGTGGTCTTGTTGGCGGTGGCGCTGGCCTCCAAGGTGGCGGCGAAGGCGGCGAACTCACCGGCCAAAGGCCCGCAGAAGCGGCCGGCAGCCATCACGACACCACCGCCGGGTCCAGCGCGACGCTGCGAAGATCGTCGACCTGAAGCTTGGTGTAGATGAAAGTCGTGTCCGGACGGCGGTGGCCGAGCAGGTCACCGATGCTCTTCAGCGTCTCACCGCTGCGCAGCAGGTGGACCGCCAGCGAGTGGCGCAGGATATGAGCACCGCGGCGGCCGGTCACGATGCCCGCCTTGTCCAGCTGGCGTCCCAGCCAGGGGTTGATCTTGCTCCGTAGCGGGCCATGCGGCGGACGGCTGGACAGGAAGACTTCCCGATGCCGCGACGGGGGGCGTCCGGCCAGCAGGTAGTCCAGCACCGCCTCCCCGGCCGGGCGGGTCAGCGGCAGTACGCGGCGCCGGCCGGTCTTCGGCGCGAAGATGACGATCTCGTCGTGCGCCCAGTCGATGTCGTTCAGCCGCAG
>JBAUAY010000982.1:0-5547 GCA_049676235.1 Streptosporangiaceae bacterium | reverse complement strand
GGTGGGCGGGCTGGTGGTGTGGAATCCGGCGTAGCCGCCGAGCGCGAGTTCCATCGCGGCGTTGGAGAACGCGCGGCCCACCTTGCGCTCGTCCTGATCCTTGACGGTGACCCGCAGGTGCGCGGTGGCCTGCTCGTTGGTCGGCGCGTCCGGCCGGTCGAAGCGAAGCAGGCGGACGTTGAACTCGTCGAACTGCTCGGTGCCGCCGAGCAGCCCGGTCAGCAGGGAGATGGCGTGCTCGGCCTTCTGCTCGATGTCCAGGCCGGTGAGGACCATCGTCGTGGTGTTGCGGTACCCGCCGAGCATGTTCAGCGCGACCTTCAGGGTGTCCGGCGGCGGGCTGCCCCGGATGCCGGTCAGCGCGACCCGGTCCGGGCCGGACTGCTCCAGCCGGATGGTGTCGAAGTGCGCGACCACGTCCGGGTTGAGGTAGGCGGGATCGCCGATCTCGTAGAGCAGCTGAGCCGTCACGGTACCGCGCGAGACGAGCCCTCCGGTGCCGTCGTGCTTGGTGATGACGCTGTTGCCGTCGGCGGCGACCTCGGCGATGGGGAATCCGGGGTAGCGGCGGTCGGTGACCTCCGCCAGGAAGCTGTAGTTGCCGCCGGTGGCCTGCGGGCCGCACTCGATGACGTGACCGGCGGCAACGGCGCCGGCCAGAGCGTCCCAGTCGTCGCGACGCCAGCCGTGCCACCACGCGGCGGGCCCGGTGACCAGGCTGGCGTCGGTGACGCGGGGACAGATCACCACGTCCGCGCCGGCCTGCAGCGCCGCCGTGATACCCCAGCCGCCGAGGTAGGCGTTGGCTGTGACCACGGGCAGGTCAGCCTTGGCCAGCGGCAGCCCGGTGTCGGTGTTCGTGAGCTCGTGGCCCGCCGCCTGCAGGTCCCCGATGACTGGGGCCAGGTCGTCGCCGGTGATGTAGGCGACGCGGGCGTTCAGGCCGAGTTGGCCGGACAGTTCGGTGATCTTGGCGGCGAGTCCCTCCGGGTTGAGGCCGCCGGCGTTGGCGACGATCTTGACGCCGCGCTCCAGGCAGGTGCCGAGCACGTCCTCCATCTGGCGCAAGAACGTGGTGGCGTAGCCCAGGCCGGGGTCCTTGCGGCGGGCCTTCCACAGGATCAGCATGGTGAGCTCGGCGAGGTAGTCGCCGGTCAGCACGTCGATCGGGCTGGAACCCTGATCCAGCATCTCCCGGGCGGCGGCGAGGCGGTCACCGTAAAACCCTGAGCAGTTGGCGATGCGCACTGGCCTCGGCATCGGTTCGCCTCCTTAACCTTGGGGGGATCGCCCGGTACCCGCCGTGCCCGCGAAGGCCTGCGCGATCGTCATCCACTCGGTCGCGGCCGGGCCGTCGATGGACAGCGCGAGGTCGTCGCGGTGCCTGCGCTGCGTCACCAGCAGGCAGAAGTCCAGGGCCGGACCGGTCACCCGGTCCCCGGCGTCTTCTGGGCCCCAGGACCACAGGGCGCCGTCTGGCCCGGTGAGCTCGACTCGGACCGGGCTGGGCGGCGGGGTTCTCCCGTGGACGGCGTAGCTGAACGCGCGGGCGCCGACGCCGATGTGCGCGACATGGCGCAGCCTCGGCGTCGGCTCGCGGGTGACGCCGAGGGCGTCGGCGATGTCCTGGGTGTGCGCCCAGGTCTCCATGATCCGGGCGGTCAGCGACGACGCGGCGCTCATGGCCGGGCCGAACCACGGCAGCCGCAGGGCTGGGTCGAGGCCGGAGAAGGTACCGAGCAGGTCGGCGCGGGCCACCTCGAACCAGGCCAGCAGCTGGGCTCCGGTGCGGTCGCGGAACCGGGCGGCGATGGTGTCGGGGTTCATGCCGCCGTCGGCCTCGGCAGCGGCCAGTTCGGCCTTGAATTGCTCCGGGTCGACCGCGGAGCGGATGGTGACCTCGTCGAAGTAGGCGAGATGGCTGATCTGGTCGGCGATGTCCCAGCCGGCCGCGGGCGTCGGCGTGTGCCAGCCGGCCTCGTCGAGGCCGGCCACCAGGGCGCGGGTGACGGCCGACTCGGCGGCGAGATCAGCGGTCAGCGCGGCCATATCTACCGGCATACATCACCCCTCGGCTTCCAGGACCGCCAGGACCTGGCCGGTGGTGACCTGCTCCCCCGCCTTGGCCCGCAGTTCGGCCACCACGCCGTCGGCGGGTGCGCTGACGGTCTGCTCCATCTTCATCGCCTCCAGGACCAGGAGCGGCTGACCCGCGGTGACGACCGCGCCGACCTCGGCCAAAACCCGCAGCACGAGGCCGGGCATCGGGGCGAGCAGCGACCCGGCGGGCGCGACCTTCTCGGGGTCGCCGAACCGCGGCACCTCCGACAGCGCGCTCGAGCCGTCGCTGGCGTCGACGTACACCTCGGCGCCAACCTGGTGAATGCGGTACTCCCGGCGGGTGCCGTCGATTTCCAGGTCGACGCGGGCCGGGCTGGCCGCGCGGACGACCAGCCGGAGGGCCACGTCGTTCACCCAGGCCTGGATGGTACTTCCGGTGATGCGGTAGGCGACGGCGTAGGACTCGCCGGCCGTGGTGTAGGTGACGCGCTGCGGTGCGGAGAAGACGTTGCGCCAGCCAGACGGCAGCGTGCCCAGGACCGGCGCCTCGGCGCGGTGCCGTGCCTGCCGGGCCAGCGCCGCGGCCAGCGCGTGGGTGGCCGTGGCCTTGGCGGCTGATGCGGCGAGGGCCGCGGGATCGTGCCGGGTGAGGTAGCCGGTGTCGGTGGCGCCGGACAGGAAACCCGGTTCGCACAGGATCGCCACGAGCAGGTCTCGGTTGGTGGTCACGCCGTGGATCTCAGCCCTTCCGAGCGCACGGGCCAGGCGCCGCGCCGCGTCGGCCCGGGTGCGGCCGTGCGCGATCACCTTGGCCAGCATCGCGTCGTAGTGCGGGCTGACCACCGACCCGTCGCGGAAGCCGGTCTCCACCCTGATCCCCGGGGCGGCGGGGATCGAGAATCGGTGCAGCGTGCCGGGGGCGGGCACGAACCCGGCCGGGACGTCCTCGGCGTACAGGCGGACCTCGATGGCGTGACCGTCAATCTGCGCCTCGCGGGCCTGGAGCGGCAGCGGCTCGCCTTCGGCGATGCGCAGTTGCAGCTCCACCAGGTCTAGGCCGGTGACCTCCTCGGTGACCGGGTGCTCGACCTGCAGCCGGGTGTTCATCTCCAGGAAGTAGAACGAGCCGTCACAGTCCAGCACGAACTCGACGGTGCCCGCGCCGGTGTAGCCGATCGCCTGGCCCGCGGTGACGGCCGCGGCGGCCAGCGCGGCCCGCAGACCGGCGTCCACGGCTGGTGACGGGCACTCCTCCACGATCTTCTGATACCGGCGCTGGATAGAGCACTCGCGCTCGAACAGGTGAACCACGGCGCCCGCCTGGTCGCCGAGGATCTGCACCTCGACGTGCCGGGGGTCGGTGACGAACCACTCGAGGAACACGGTGCCGTCGCCGAACGCGGACGCCGCTTCACTGCGTGCGCTCTGGACCGCCGCGGGCAGGTCCGCCGGGTCGGCGACCAGCCGCATGCCACGGCCGCCGCCGCCGAACGCCGCCTTGACCAGCAGCGGGAAGCCGACCGTTTCAGCCGCGGCGGCCAGGTCACCGTCGTTGGTGACGGTCATCCCCGGCAGCACGGGCACTCCCGCGTTGGCCATCAGGGCCTTGGCCGTGACCTTGTCACCCATCGCGGCGATCGTCTCGGGCGCGGGGCCGACGAAGATCAGCCCGGCGTCGGCGCAGGCGCGCGCGAACGCGGCGTTCTCCGACAAGAACCCGTAGCCGGGATGGACCGCGTCGGCGCCGGTCGCGGCGGCCGCCGCAATGATGAGGTCGCCGCGCAGGTAGGTGTCGGCGGGCGCCGCGCCAGGCAGCCGGACCGCCTCGTCGGCCAGCGTCACGTAGGGGGCGTCGGCGTCCGGGTCGGAGTAGACGGCGACGGTGGCGAGGCCGAGCGCGTGCGCGGACCGCATGATCCGGGCCGCGATCTCGCCGCGGTTGGCGATCAGCAGCTTGCCGATGGGCGTCGTATCTGGCACTGGCATCACATCCGGAAGACGCCGAAGCCGCGGCGACCGGCGACCGGGCCATTGTGCACGGCCGACAGGGCCAGGCCCAGGACGGTCCGGGTGTCGCGCGGGTCGATGATGCCGTCGTCGTAGAGGCGGGCGGTGACGAAGAAGGAGTGTGACTCGGCCTCGATCTGCGCCTCGATCGCGGCGGTGCGGGCCCGGTCCGCCTCCTCGTCGAACGGCCGCCCGGTGCCCGCGGCCGACGCCCGGCCGACGATGGACAGCACCCCGGCGAGCTGGGCCGCGCCCATCACGGCGAGCTTGGCGCTCGGCCAGGCGAACATGAAGCGGGGGTCGTAGGCGCGGCCGGACATGCCGTAGTTGCCCGCCCCGAACGAGGACGCCATGTTGATGGTCAGGTGCGGGACGGCCGAGTTGGTCACCGCGTTGATCATCTTCGCGCCGTCTTTGATGATGCCGCCCTGCTCGTAGCTGGCGCCGACCATGTACCCGGTCGTGTTCTGCAGGAACACCAGCGGCGTATCGGTCTGGTTGGCCAGCAGGATGAACTCGCTGGCCTTCTTGGCTTCCTCGCTGAACAGCACGCCCCGGTGGTTGGCCAGCACCCCGACCGGGTACCCGTGCACCCGCGCCCAGCCGGTCGCCAGCGACGTGCCGTACAGCGGCTTGTACTCGTCGAAGTCGGAGGAGTCCACGACGCGGGCGAGGATCTCGCGCGGGTCGAACGGCACCTTCACGTCGGCAGACACGATGCCGAGGATCTCGTCCGGGTCGTACCTGGGCGGCACGGCCGGCCCCGGTGGGGGGCCTTGCTTGCGCCAGTTGATCCTGGCCATGATGTCACGGCCGATGCGGATGGCGTCGAGCTCGTCGACGGCGAAATAGTCCGAGAGCCCGGAGACCCGCGAGTGCATCTCGGCGCCGCCCAGCGACTCGTCGTCGGATTCCTCGCCGGTGGCCATCTTCACCAGCGGCGGGCCGCCGAGGAACACCTTCGCCTGCCCGTCCACCAGGACCGCGTAGTCGCACATGCCGGGCACGTAGGCGCCGCCCGCGGTCGAGTTGCCGAACACCAGCGCCACGGTGGGCACCGCATGGGCGGACAGCTCGGTCAGCTCGTGGAAGATCCGGCCGGCCGGGACGAACAGGTCGGCCTGCGTCGGCAGGTCCGCGCCACCGGACTCCACCAGGTTCATTACCGGCAGCCGGTTGACGCGGGCGATCTCCAGCGCGCGCAGGGTCTTGCGGAGCGAGTACGGGTTCATCGCGCCGCCGCGGACGGTCGGGTCGTGCGCGATGATCACGCACTCGACGCCGGAGATCACCCCGATGCCGGTCACCACGGTGGCCCCGACGGTGAACCCGGTGCCCCACGCCGCCAGCCCGGACAGCTCGAGGAACGGGCTGTCCGGGTCGACGAGCAGCTCGATCCGCTCCCGGGCCAGCAGCCGCCCCCGGTCGCGGTGCCGCTGCTGGTAGCGCTCCCCGCCGCCCGCGATGGCAAGCTCGAGC
>JBAUAY010000981.1:0-1993 GCA_049676235.1 Streptosporangiaceae bacterium | reverse complement strand
CTTCCGGCACAGCACGGCGATGTCCGACGGCCGCACGCCGCTCGTCCGCCGGTCCGGCCCCGGGGGCCACGGCTGTCCGTCGGGTGCGCACCCGGGCTCGGACGCGAGCAGCCCGCCGACCTGCGCGGCCACCCACTCGGCCTCGTCCAGGACGGTGTCCAGCAGGGCGCACGCCACCATCCCCCGCCCGGACCGGTCCGGCGCGGACACCAGCCGGGGCACGTCAGGCGCCTCGTACCGCAGCTCTTCCTGGATGGCCGCCGCGGCGTCCAGCACCTGCGCGGAGTTACGGAAGCTGGTCGACAACTGCAGCACCGGGGCCGGACCCGACGGCGCCGAGGCCCCGAACGGCCGGACCCGGGCCACCACGGGGAAGTCGGCGGTGAACCGCCGCAGGTTGCCCGCGCTCGCGCCGCGCCAGCCGTAGATGGACTGGCACGGGTCACCGACCGCGGTCACCGGATGCCCGCCGCCGAACAGCGCCTGCAGCAGCACGAGCTGGGCGTGGCTGGTGTCCTGGTACTCATCGAGCAGGACCACCTGGTAGCGGGCGCGCTCGGCCGCCCCGACCTCCGGATGCCTGCTGGCGATCCGGGCCGCCAGCGCCACCTGATCGGAGTGGTCGAGCACCTCGCGCGCCGCCTTGGCGGTCGCGTACCGGCTGACCAGCGGCAAAAGCTGCTCCCTGGCCCGCTGGGTAGCAATTATCTTCCGAACGATCTGGGTGATCCGCCCCGGCAACGCGTCCTGCTCCGCGGTGAGCCACAGACCCACGGCGGTGACGTCCCCGGCGCCGCGCAGGTGCTCGGACAGGTCCCCGGCCAGCTCGAGCACGGCCGCGGTCACCGTCTGCGGCGTCCAGGTGACCTCGTCCATCGGCCCGTCGTAGGCGGCCACGATCTGCGCGGCGAGCTGCCAGGACAGCGCGGGGGTGATCAGCCGCATGGAGGGCTCGAGCCCCTCACGCAGGGCGTTGTCGCTGACCAGCCGCCCCGCGTAGGCGTGATAGGTGCCGATCACCGGATCCCCGCCGAACGGGTCCGCCGTCTCGTCCGCTCCGCCCGGCCCAGTGCCTACCAGCCCAGGGCCCGCCAGCCCGGTGCCGCCCAGCCCGGTGCCCTCCAGGCCCGCCCGGCGCAGCCGTTCCAGGCGGGAGCGCACCCGGTCGGCGAACTCGGCCGCGGCCTTCCTGGTGAAGGTGAGCCCGAGCACCCGGTCCGGGCGGACCATCCCGTTGGCGACCAGCCAGACCAGCCGCGCCGCCATCGTCTCGCTCTTGCCCGAACCCGCGCCCGCGATGACCGCCAGCGGGCCGAGCGGCGCGGAGATCACCGCCGCCTGTTCCGGCGTCGGCTCGGGCAGCCGGAGCAGCCGGGCCAGCTGGGATGGCCCGATCTGGCTAGCCCCGTCCCTGACCGTGCTCACCACGACATTCCAGCAGAGACCACTGACATTCCGCGCCCGGAACCGTCACGCGACCCGTGACGTTGACTGGTTAACCGGGGACTACACGGGGTGGAGGCACCGTGGAACGGGCCGAGCTTGACCAGATCGAACGGGTTATCAATCACGAGCTGAGGGAGCGTTTCCTGGTCGGCGCGGTGGAGCGGGCCGTGCTGCTGCAGCACGGCGACGACCCGGTGATCGAACCGGGTCAGCTGCTGGTGCGGGTGTTCGTACCGGCGCCGGACCGGCCGGAAGACTACGACCAGGCCCTCGCCGGGTGGCGGGACGCCCACCAGGCGGGGATGGACGAGCTCCGGCGGGAGCTCTCGCTGCGACTCCCCGCGGCCCGGCTGCTCGAGTTCACCTTCGACGTCCCCGACGCCTCTACGCCACGGATCGAGATGCCGGACGACGGGTCGCTGGCCGCCGAGCAGCTGTCCGGGCGCGAGATCGTGACCAAGGCGCTGGAGCTGCTGCGGGCCAACTACGTTTTCCCTGAGCAGGCCGAGCAGGCCGCCACCGCGATCGAGGCGCGGCTGGAGGCCGG
>JBAUAY010000980.1:0-14552 GCA_049676235.1 Streptosporangiaceae bacterium | reverse complement strand
GATGCGCGCCGCCTGGCACCGCGACACGGGACGCGCCCTCGCGGAGGCGGACGCGCCGCCGGACCGGGTGGCGCGGCAGATGCTGCGAGCGGTGGCCGGACCTGGCGACGCGACCGAGCCGGTGGATGAGTGGATGCTGGACTGGCTAGCCCACACCGCAGACCCGCTGGTTGCCCAGGCGCCCGGAGTCGCGGCCGAACTCCTCACGCGGGCCGTCGCCAGTTCCCCGGCCGACTCGGCCCAGCATGGCAGGCTGGCGAGCCGGCTCGCCGACGCTCTCTACCGTATCGGTGACTGGGCGGCGGCTGAGCAGGTGGCGAACCGCGCCCTGGAGCATGCCGCCGAGCCCGACCTCCTCGTGGACCTGCACTGGACGCTGGCGCAGTGCCGCATGCTGGCGGGCTTTTCCGCGGAATCCCTGGCTACGCTCGACCGGGCGCTGGCCTCGCCCGGAATCTCGGCCCGGGACCGCGCCAGGCTGCTCGTGCTCGCCACGCGGACGCACATGAGCCTCGGCGCGGTCGAAACGGCTGGCCAGGTCGCCGCCAGTGCACTCGCGGCGGCGTCGGAGGCGGGCGACAACTGGGCCATGGGCTGGGCGTTGCTCATGATGGCGCTCGTGACCGCGGCGCAGGGGAATGTAACGGACTCGCTGCCGTTGTTCGACCGGGCGCTGGCCGTGACCCAATCCGATCCGGCGCTGACCGACCTGCGGCTGCTGCTGCAGATCAACCAGGCCGTCACGCTGGGCAATCTCGACCGGTACCAGGAGGCACTGGCCGTCGCCGGGCAGGCGCGGCACCTGGCCGACCAGGTCGGCACGACGTTCCGGCTGGCTCAGGCGCACGCGGCCTTGGGCCAGTTGCTCTTCCAGACGGGGCAATGGGAAGACGCGCTGGCCGAGGTAGGGATGGTGCATGAGGATCTGAAGGAACCGGCCGTGGCCGGCTGCGATCTCGGCATCGCCGCAGTAATCAGCTTCCATCGCGGCGAGGTCGGCGCGGCGCGCGGCCGTCTGGCCGCGGCCGCCCCGCACGCCGAGCGGCTCGGACACCGGCTTATTACCTCACTGGCGCTGGCCCGCAGCCTGGACTTGGAGCATGACGGCGCGCTACCCGAGGCGCTGGCCGCGCTGACGGATGCGTTCGACGGCAGTACAGAAGAAGTCGAGGAGATCGAGGACCTGCTTCCCGACGCCGTCCGCCTCGCCGCCGGGACCGGCGACCTTGGCACCGCACAAGCCCTGGCGGGCCAGACCGCCGCGCTCGCCGCCGAATCGGAGATCCCGCACCGGCAGGCGAACGCACTGTATTGCCGCGGGCTACTGGACCACGATGCCCCCCGGCTGCTCGCGGCCGCGGAGCATTATGACGACGCCGACCGGCCACTACTGAAGGCGAAGGCGCTGGAGGCGGCGGCCGGGGAGTTCGTCGACGCCGACGACCGCGGCCAGGCGCGGGAGGCGTTCACCCAGGCCGTTGAGGTCTACACCGCCTTGGGCGCGGCCGCAGACATCTCTCGGGTGCAGGCCTCGTTCCGCGCGCGCGGCATCCGGCGCGGGCCGCACGCCAAACACCGGCGGGCGCGTAGTGGCTGGGACAGCCTCACGGCGACCGAGATCAAGATCGCCGCGTTCGTGGAGGAGGGATTGTCCAACCCGGAGATCGCCGCCAGGCTGCTGCTATCCCGGCGGACTGTCGCGACCCACGTCTCCCACATCCTGAAGAAGCTGGACGTCCACTCGCGGATCGATATTGCCCGCGAGTCGGCCTTGCGCACCATCGCGTCGAGGTGATCGCGGTGCGGGAATCGCGGGCCGTTCGGTGGGGACGGTGAAGCGCCGGGGGGTTAGATGACTCACCGTCCCCACGTCTGAACCCCTACGAGCCGCGTCCGCCGTCCTCGGCAAGATCGCGGGCTGGAACGCAAGGGTGAAATATACGGCCTTGCCCGCGAGGGTGCGGTAGACGCCCCACTCAGCCGACAGGGTGGCGACCAGCATCAGGCCCCGCCCGGTCTCGGCATCGGCTGGGGCGTCCATCAGCACCGGCCAGGAGCACGACCTGTCGTGGACATCAACGCGCAGCTGACCGCAGGAGCAGGTGATGGCGAGCGTGACGGTGCCGCCCGGCTCGTGCCTGATGGCATTGGTCACCAGTTCGCTGGTGAGCAGGACCGCGACGCTCGGGTCGACAGGGACATCCCAGGCACAGATGGCCGCCCGGACCTGGCTGCGGGCTTCGGCCGCCGCGGCCGGTCCCTTGGTCAGCCGGACGCAGTATCCGTGCCGTTCGGTCGGACGGGTCGGCGCCATCGCGTTCATCGGGTTCCTTAGCGGGCCGGTTCGAACTAGTCCGGGAGAGCGCTGATCACTCTGCGCGGCTGCTCCGGCGAAGGTCCGAGCGAAGTGCTGAACTGCTCTGAGCCGGTTGCAAGATAAATGGTGCTGCAAGTTGCAGTGAAAGACATCGGTCAGCTGACGGATTTCGCATGCTCGGGCCCGATATCCCGGCCCGACGGAGGCCTAGGCTGGGGAGGTGAGCGAGGAACTGCCTGCCATAGCCGAGGCCCGGGTGCAGGAGATCCGTTCCAGCGGCACGTGGGGGTCCGCGCTGACCTCAGACGAGTTCGCGACCATCCGCAGCGCGGGCTTCGAACCCATCGGCCAGGTGTTCGGCGCAGCCGTCTACGACGCTGGATCCGCCAGCGGGTATAGCTGCCCCGGGGCTCGGGGATCATCCGGCGGCGCATCGCCGGCCGGCGTGGCAACCCAGGTGTCCGGGCGGGGCGGCTTGGGGTCTTTCGGCCCGCTCGTGCAGGCCATGTACCAGGCCCGGCACACGGCCATCGACCGGATGACCATCGAGTGTGCCGAGCTTGGCGGGCACGGGGTGGTGGGCGTCCGGCTATCCCGGGGCTCATTTCCCCTCGGCGGGCTGGAGTTCAGGGCCATCGGCACCGCTATCCGCGCGCCGGGCGCTCCGCACGGGCACCAGGTGCCCTTTACCTCCGACTTGTCCGGGCAGGATTTCGCCAAGCTGATCATGAAGGGCTGGGTGCCGGCGGGGCTCGTGCTCGGCATCTCGATCGGGTCGCGGCACGATGACTGGACGACCTCCCGCCAGACTCGCTGGGGGTCGGGCAACGCCGAGGTCGCAGGCTGGACCGAGCTTGTCAACGAGTCGCGGCGCGACTCCAGGCACCGACTGGAAAGCGACGTCAAGCGACTCGGCGCCGACGGCGTGGTGATCGCCTCGATGGAGATGCGCGTGCGCGAGCGGGACTGCCCGGTAACTGTGGGCCGCCGCGACCACATCGTGGAGGCAACCCTCATCGGCACCGCCATCGCCAGGATCTCCCCTACCGGGAAGCGTCATGCTGGTCCGACCCTGGCCGTCATGTCGCTCGACCCGCAGCGGCGCCAGGCCGCGCGGCGTCACCCACGTTGAACCCGGCCAAGACCATTATCTTCTGCTCGGCGACAGGTCCGACGGACTTGCCGCCGCGCGCCCGCGGCAGCGTTCACGTCCGCGGAAGTGGTGTATGGGGTAACCGGTACTGAGGTGACTGAGTTGCCGGAGTGCGGCGTGTCGCCGTGCTGCGAGGCGGCCTCGCGAGAAGCGACGCCAGGCTCGTTGGCGATCCCGATGTATCAGCGCCGCACTTCCCTTCTCTGTCCCTACACCGCGATAACTCCCTGCCGGTAGCGGGGAGGCGCTGGTGAGGATGAGCGAACCCATGAGCAAGGACGCAGAAGCATGACCGAAAGCTCGGACGGAGATCGCGGCCAGCCGACGGGCGGAGGCCTGCGATGAATCGCTTTGTCAGCTGGCGCCCGGATATCGGGAAGTCCCGTTCCGGGTCGGCATCACCGCTCGTGGTGCGGGCCGGGGGATCTGAGCGGATCTTGCCGGCCGGCCATTCATACCTGATCGGTCGCGATCCGCGGTGCGACATCGTGGTCAACGATGCCCGCGTGTCCTCGAATCATGCCGTGCTCCGGCCGGAAGGCGGCCGCTGGGTGCTCGCAGACAACGGCAGTACCAACGGCACCTACGCCGGAGACCGGCGGGTGGACCGGATCGAGATCAACGGGGAATGCCTGGTTCGGCTCAGCGATCCCACTGACGGGCCGGTCCTGAGCTGCACCGTGACGGGAGCCGCCTCGTCCGGGCTGCCCGCCACCACGCTGCGCATCGGCCGGGAACCGGACAACGACATCGTGGTGTCCGACCTCAGCGTGTCCAGCCGCCATGCCGAACTGCGCAACGTGGCGGGCGGATACCGCATCGTGGACCTGGGCAGCACCAACGGCACATTCGTCAATGAGCAGCGCGTCACGGCTGCTCTGCTGTCCGACGGGGACATGGTCGGTCTCGGCGACTCTACGTTCCGGCTGGTCGGCCGCGAACTGCAGCCGTTCATCGGCACCGCCGTACCCGCCGAGGAGACACCGCCGCCGGTCATTGCCTCACCGGGCGCCGACGATGACGCACTCGAAATCCCTTACGCGGTTCGCTGGCTTGTGCCGAAGGGCGAGCGGTTCGCGAACTTTGACATCCTGAATGACAACGACACGCAGCTCGAGTACTACCGCCGGTTCGGGCATATTTACGCGGTCGGGATCCCGACGAAGAAGTGGCGCCTTGTCGTCGTCTCGGACCCTGAACTTCTGGACGTGGTGGCGGCCGACGAGGAGCAGTTCGGCAAGCGCGTCGAGGAGATCAACTTCTTCGCCCAGCTGAGTAACTCGCGTGGCGGTGGCATCTCGGTGATCGGCGACGGCGAGCACTACGAACGGATCCGCCGCGTGATGCTGCCGTGGTACGCGCCGTCGCACCAGCGGACGCAACTCGAGCGAATGAAGGAGCAGGCCAGGAAGCTCGTCACCGCGTGGTCTGCGATCCCCGACGACGAGCCGCTCGACGCGCGCGCCTGGATGGAGCGTTACGCGCTCGAGGTCTCGGGGCGTGGCGCGTGCGCCTACGACTTCGGCCTTTTTGACGGCAACGGCGACCCGCACCCGTTCGCAGCGGCCGTCCCGCAGAGCACGAAGGAGAGCATCCTGCGCGTCGCCGAGCCGCGCCCCGACTTCACGGTCTTCGCGGGGCGCGCGCGACGGGCGCGCAGGAAGCTCTACCGCCGACACAACGAGGAGCTGTTTAAGACGGCCGACGCGCTCGTGCGCGCCCGCACGCACGGCTGCCCGCTCGGGCAGCAGACGGATCTGCTCAGCCGTCTGGTGAGCACGCCGGATCCCGAGACGGGCGAACTCCTCGACGCCGAGACCATCCGCGACCAGATCCTCATGCACCTCTCGAACGGCTTCAACGGACCGTCAATTACCGGAGCGTGGCTCGCCTACGTCCTGGCCACGCACCCAGACGTCGAGGAGAAGCTGATCGCCGAGATCGACCGGATCACCGGCGGCGAGCCCGGCTACGACCTTCAGTACGACGACCTGATGGCGATGACGTACACGACGCAGGTGATCAAGGAGACGATGCGGATCTACCCGCCGATGCCGGTCACGATCCGCCGCAGCCTCAAGGACGGAATGCTCGGCCGGTATCGCATCCGAAGGGGCGACATCATCCTCGTCGGGACGCTTGCGGCGCAGCGTGACCCGCGCTACTGGGGCCCGGACCCCGACAGGTTCGATCCGGAGCAGTTCGCGATGGATAAGGTCGTCAACCGGCCGCGGCACGCCTTCATCCCGTTCTCGATCGGGAGGCGGCAGTGCATGGCGCAAGAGGTCACGTTCATGATGCTCCGCGTCGTCGTGTTCGAGATCTACCGGCACTACCGGCTGCGACTCGGACCCGGCGCGACGGTGACAAAGAACACCGTCGTGACGACGAAGCCGGCCGCGGTTCCGGTCACCCGTCTTCCGCGCGAACCGGACGGGTACCGGCCGGCGCCGGTCGCGTTGCGCGACCGCCCGGATGCTCCCGCTCCCGACGTCGCGCGCGAGTGGGGAGAACCGACAGAGATCCCCAGAACAAGCGCCTACCGCCATCTCGTGATCGCGTACGGCAGTAACTTCGGCGCGAACAAGGAGCTGGCCGAGCGCTTCGCCGAACGGAGTGACTTCCACGGCTACACGAGCGACGTGATGACGCTGAACGAGCTCGCGGCCTCGCCGCCGCGCACGGAACCCTGGCTGCTCGTCGTTATGACCTCCACCTACACATCCAACCCGCCCTCGAACGCGACCGCGTTCAAGTCGTGGCTCGAGCGCACGGAACAGGGTGAGGCGACGTGGCGGACCTGCCGTTACTTCGTCTGGGGGCTTGGCAACAGCCAGTGGAACGCGTTCCTCGCCTTCCCCCGCTACGTGCACAAGAAACTGTCCGAGCTCGGCGCCACACCGCTCGCCGAGCTGGCGTATGGCGACGTGGGCTCGCCCGTGTGGGAGCGTCTGTACGCGGATTGGAACGCTCGCGTCTGGCCTGTCCTCCTCGAGCTGTCCGCGGCGCGGCCGACGTCGGCCGCTGCCGCGCGCGTCGCCGTGGAGAAAGCGGTCACGGGCACTCTGACGAGCACCGACTCGAACACGGCCATGCAGAAATCGCTCTACGGCGACGATGTCGTGACACAGCCAATCGCCCGATCGATGAGCATCCCCTCGATCATGCGCTTCATATCGCCAGGATCACAGAGTCCGGCCGCGTCAATGGGCACGTCGGGATCGACCGAACGAAGCCACAGCCAGTCGCGGGTGCTGCTCGTTCCGACGATCCTCACGAACGCCGTCGGAAAGGACACGGTCGAGGCACGTACCTTCGCATGCCGGGAGCTCCAGGCGGCCGAGTCACCCAAGCGAACGCAACATCTGGAAATTAGCCTGCCGCCTGGCCTCACCTACCGAGCCGGCGACCACCTCGGCGTCTGCCCGAAAAACGACGAGGAGCGGGTCGAGCGGGTCGCCCGGCACCTTGGCACTGCGCTCGATGGCCTTTTCATGGCGCCGAAGACGATGGACGTTCGCGCAGTGCCGAAAGGCGTCGTGCTCCAAGTCCGCAACGTTCTCACCAACCTCATCGACATCACCGGCAGGCCAACCGTGCCGTTGCTCGACCTCCTGCTCGAGAAGGCGACCGACCCAGCCGAGCGGTCGAGGCTGGCGGAGATAAGGGACGTCCTGCAGGCACCGGACGGTCCCGGGTCACCGTTGCGCGCGGCGATCGACGCGGGTGGCTGCAACGTGCTCCGGCTGCTCGACGAGTTCGCGTCCTGCTCCCTGAACATCTTCGAATTCCTGCGGGTGGCACAACCGCTCCGGCCGCGCTACTACTCGACGAGCTCGAGCCCGCGGATCCACGGCGACGGCATGGCCCACATCACCGTCGGCCTCGGGGCCACGCCGGTGCCAGGCATGCCCGACCGTGATTTCTGCGGGATGAGCTCGCACTACATCCACACGCTTCGGGAGGGTGATCGCCTGAACGTCTTCCTCGACAGCGCCGACGGCTTCCACCTGCAGGAGGACGTGACGAAACCGATGATCTTCGTCTCCGCCGGCACTGGAATCGCCCCGATGCGAGCATTCCTCTGGGAAAGGCTGGCCCTGAAGCAAGCTGGCGTCTCGCTGGCGGAGGCGGCGTTGTTTAATGGCATCCGCTCGAGCCGCCTCGACTACGTCTACCGCGACGAGATCGGGCAGTTTGCGGCCGAAGGAGTGCTCAATCATGTCCAGGTCGCGACGTCGCGCGAGCGGCCTGGACGCCGCGACTACGTCCAAGACCGGATCCGAGAGCAGGGTGCGCTCGTCTGGCGCCTGCTCGCCGCTGACGGCTACGTCTATATCTGCGGCTCACAGCCGATGCGCGACGCCGTCCGCGCCGCCTTCGTCGACGTCATCGCAGAACACGGGTCAATGCCGCGCGAGCGCGCAGAAGCCTACCTCCGCGAGCTGGAGATGACCACACGCTACCGCCCAGACCTCTGGGGCTGACCCCTAGGAGCCCGCATGGACGCCCTCGCCCTCATCCTGACCGTGGCGGCAATGATTATGTTCCTGTTCGCCGCCAGCGGCCGCGAACTGCGCCGCTTCAACGAAATCGCGCTCGGGCTCGTCTTTCTCGCCGCGGCGCTGATTTGCCAGTTCACCTCGATCACGAACACGCACATCGGCCGGTGAGCGCGAGCCGGTCGCTGTGCTTGGCGGCGCCTTCCGATTCCCGGGAAGACAGCGACAAGAGGCTATGTTGGCCTGAGGGGGCACTGCCCTCGTAGTGCTCAAGGTCCCGCGGCGCGGCATGCCGTGGCGCCGACGAATCACGTATCGTACAGGCGGGCCCTCCCTGAGCGGCCTGCGGCGGCGCATACCCGAGTAGCCCCTGGAGAAAGATGCCCAAACGGTTTCGTCCTTACGGCTCTGCAGTAGACGCCGAGTCTGCTGCCCTCGCCCAGGGCCGGCCGCGAGCCAGAGGTGAGCTGTTGAGCGACCCGGCCAGCGCCATCACGGTGCCCGAAATCGCCGGGCAGGTCGCCGAGGCGGTCCGCGAGCTCAGCGACCTGACCGGCGACGGCGCCTGCCTGGCGAGCCTGGATGACGCCCGCGAGGTCATCGCGAGCCTGGAACGGATGGGGCAGGACCTGCCGCGCCTGTGCGAGCAACTCGCGCGGATCCTGGTCGTGCAGCGTGAGGAAGGGCAGATTGCGCACGGCCCTGGCCAGGATCCTGACTTCTGGGTCGTCGAGGTGGTCCAGGCTCTCGCGGCCGCTGGCCAGGCCGCCGACATGATGACCGCCGCCCTGACCCAGGCCCGCAAGACCTCGGCCGAGCTTAGACCGGCGCGCTAGGGCTAAGGAGCCATCATGACCGACCCCCAGGCCGCCCTGTCCGAGCAGGGCCGCGGCCAGGCTGAAGGTGCCGGCGCCGAGCCGGGTCAGCGCGGGAACAAGTGGTGGACGCTGGTCGCAGTCTGCCTCGGCACGTTCATGCTGCTGCTTGATATCACGATCGTGAACGTCGCCCTGCCGGATATCCAGCTGGCGCTGCACTCCAGCTTCTCCGATCTGCAGTGGATCGTGGATGCCTATGCGCTGACCCTGGCGGCGTTCTTGCTGACGTCGGGCAGCCTGGCGGACATGTACGGCCGCCGGCTGCTGTACCTGATCGGCCTGGTCGTGTTCACCTGCGCGTCGGCGCTGTGCGGCTTTGCCGTCACCACTCTGATGCTCCAGCTGTCCCGCGCCCTGCAGGGAGTCGGCGGGGCGATCATGTTCGCGGTGTCGCTCGCGCTGCTGGCCGACGCCTTCCGCGGCAAGGACCGCGGCGTCGCGTTCGGGGTCTGGGGCGCGGTGACCGGCCTGGCGGTGGCGGTCGGCCCGCTGCTCGGCGGGCTGCTGACCAGCGGGCTGTCCTGGCGGTGGATCTTCTTCGTCAACGCGCCGATCGGCATCGCCGCCGTCATCATCAGCGTGCTGAAGGTGGCCGAATCGCGCGCGCCGCACGCCAGCCGCCCCGACTGGGCCGGCTTCTCGCTGTTCACGCTGGCGCTGTCCAGCCTGGTCTACGGGCTGATCGAGTCGAACCAGCGCTCCTTCACCGACGCCCTGGTGCTCGGCTGCCTCGCCGCCGCGGCCGTCCTGCTGCTGGCCTTCGTCCTCGTGGAGCTGCGCAGCGCCCACCCGATGTTCGACCTGAGCCTGTTCCGGCTGCCGACCTTCAGCGGCGGGTCGGTCGCGGCGTTCGGGCTCAGCGCCTCGATCTTCTCGATGCTGCTCTACCTCGTGCTGTACATCCAGGACATCCTGGGCTACTCCCCGCTGGCCACCGGCGTCCGGCTGATGTTCATCTCCGGCGGCATCCTGCTCACCTCCACCGTGGCCGGGCGGCTGACCTCACGGGTGCCGATCCGGCTGCTCGTCGGCCCGGGCCTGATCATCGTCGGGATCGGGCTGCTGCTGATGCGCGGCCTGGACGCGGGCTCGTCCTGGACCCACCTCATCCCGGGCATGATCGCGGGCGGCATCGGCATCGGCCTGGTCAACCCGCCGCTGGCCTCCACCGCCGTCGGCGTAGTGCCACCCCAGCGGGCCGGCATGGCCTCCGGCATCAACTCCACCTTCCGCCAGGTCGGCATCGCCACTGGCATCGCCCTGCTCGGCACGCTGTTCGCCAACAAGGTGCACAACGACGTCCTGACCCGGGTCAGCACAGTACCCGGGCTGGCCCACCGCGGCCCGCAGATCGCCGCCGCCGTGCAGTCCGGGCAGATCGGTAACGTGATCGCACGGCTGCCCGCGCCCGCCAGGCCAGCCGTGAGCACGATCACCCGGGCCGCCTTCACCACCGGCCTGAACTACATCCTCCTGGTCGCGGCCATCATCGCATTCGTGGCAGGCGTCGTATCGCTGGCCGCTATCCGCGGCAAGGACTTCGCACATCAGCGCGGGCCAGGTTCCGCCTGATGACCGTGCCCGACGAGCAGCGGCAAGGCATAACCGCCGACCGTTACCTCCTGATGACGACCTTGAGGGCGTTGTGCTTGCCGGCCTCGGCGAAGGTGTCGTAGGCGGCCATCATGTCGTGCAGCGGGAAGTCGTGCGTGCCGTACATCTCGGCGGCGATCTTCCCCGATCGGACCAACTGCAGCAGCAACGGCACGGTGGTGCCGTCGACCAAGCCGGTCGTGATCGTCACGTTCTTGATCCACAGCTCTTCGAGGTGCAGCGTGGTGGGCGCGCCGTGGACGCCGATGTTGGCGATGGTGCCACCGGGTCGCACCACCCGGGTGCAGATGTCGAAGGTACCCGGCGTCCCGACCGCCTCGATCGCCACGTCGGCTCCGAGTCCTCCGTCGGTCAGCGCCGCGACCTGCTGCTCCGCGTTCGGGTCGGATGCGTTGATGGTGACATCGGCACCGAACCGGCTCGCGTGCTCAAGCCGGGAATCCGCGATGTCCAGCGCGATGATGCTGGCGGCGCCGGTCAGCGCCGCGGTCTGGATCGCGGCCAGGCCGACCGGCCCGGCGCCGACGACCACCACGACATCACCCGGCTTGACGCCGCCGTTCCTGACTCCCACCTCGTAGCCCGTCGGCAGGATGTCAGCCAGGAAAAGCACCTGCTCGTCGGTCACGCCCTCGGGTACCTTGTGCACGCTCGTTTCCGCGAACGGGACCCTGGCGTATTCGGCCTGAGTGCCGTCGATCAGGTGGCCGAAGATCCATCCGATGCCGCCTGTGCCCTGGCAGTGGCTGGGCATCCCGCGCTTGCAGTAGGCGCACCGGCCGCAGGACGTGATCGCGGGCACGAGCACCCGGTCACCTTCCGCCAGAGTGCTCACCGCCGAGCCCACCGCGGTCACGGTGCCGACTGCCTCGTGGCCGAGGATGCGGCCGTCTACGACAGCGGGCACGTCGCCCTTGAGGATGTGCAGGTCGGTGCCGCAGATCGTGGTGGTGTCGATCCGGACGACGATGTCGGTGGGTTCGGCCGGGGCTGGGTCCGCGACGGTGTCCCAGGACTTCTGGCCAGGGCCGTGGTACACGAGCGCCTTCATGGGGAACCTCCCGATCGTGAGGATCAGCGCGATCGCTGCCTGAGGCTCACGCTAATTCGGCCTCGAAGCGTGCCTTGACTCACTGTGAGACGGATGACGGGACCCGCCCGACGCTTCATTCGCTCCGGCGGCCGAGGCGGTGCCACCATCGAAGGCGCGAGGATGGCACTTCTCGGGCCGGGGGGCCGGCCTGTGCCGGGCCGGCCGCTCCGGGCTGCGCGCCTGGGTGCCGCGTGTCCCGCCACCTGGCCACCATGGTTTCCTCGTTGACAAGCGGCAGGTACACCGGCGGGCCCTCCGGGATCCGGCGCCACGCCACGATCCGCCGGTTAAGCCCCGCGACGACCTCGCGCACTTGCTGCTCAGTACGCAGGTCCTGCACCGTCTCGGTCAGCCGCTCGACCTCCTTGCGCAGCCTGAGCGGGGTCGGCAAGAGCTCTTCGGCCGCCACGCCCTCCCGCCGCAGGTAGTCCCGCAGCCAGGCCTGGCCATCGCCGGCCTCGCCCCTCCTGGGAAGCGGCTTTCCCGCTCCGGGCAGGTTATCGAAGGCACCGCGCTCCGCCGCCTCATTGATCCGCTGGTCGATCCAGGAGGCGAAGCTGATCTCTGGCGGCTTGCGTTCTGTCATGCCGATGAGCCCTCATGGCCATAATAATTCGTGGCAATCGCACGCACCGGAAGGGGCAGGCATGGATCGAATCGAGCGCCAGGAGTTCGTGCGGAAGCACCGGACTTGCATCTTCGGGTACAACCGCAAGAACGACGGGCCCGCCATGACAGTCGTGTACTACGTCCTGGACGGCGACGACCTGCTGATCTCGACCATGGCGGCCCGGGCCAAGGCGCTCGCCGTGCGGCGCAACCCCAAGGTCAGCCTTTGCATTCTCGACGAGCAGTGGCCCCTCACCTACCTGCAGGTCTACGGGGACGCTACGCTCGAGGAGGACTTCCACCAGGCCGTGGACGTGCTCCGCCGGGTCATTGACCTGATGGCCGGCCAGGACGTGGCGTCCGCCAAGATGCCCGAGATCGAGCGCATGGCGCGGGAGGAGAACCGGGTCGTGATCCGGGTCCGGCCCTACGCCACCTTCGCCACCCCGCCGCGCCACGTCTACAAGGCCGAAGACATCGACACGCTGACGCACTTCACCAGCAGCAGCCAGCCATGGTGACTCGCACGGCTGAGTCCGCTCCCCTGCGCTGCGGGCGCCCGGGCTGGACGGGCCGGCACGGCCCCGCTAGGGTAATCCCGTCCTACGACAGGCTGCGAGGCTCATGCTGGGGGAGAATCTAGGGCTCACCGTCTCGCGCATCGCGCTGGGCTGCGGCAACTTCGGCGGGGTGGGCTCGGCGCCGGAGTTCTTCGGGCAGGGGCTGACCGAGGGCCAGGCGTTCGAGCTGATGGACGCGGCCTGGGAGTCGGGCATCGGCTGGTTCGACACCGCCGACGCCTACGGCGGCGGCCGCAGTGAACGGGCGATCGGCCGCTGGATGGCCTCGCGCGGGGTCCGGCCGCGACTCACCACCAAGACCTTCAACCCGACGGCGGCCGGCGCGGACCACGGCCTGAAGCCAGACCGGATCGCCCGCCAGCTCCGCTCGAGCCTCGACCGGCTGGGCGTGGACCGGGTCGAGCTGTACCTGGCCCACGAGTACGACCCGGACGTGCCGCTGGCGGAATCCCTGCACGTTCTGGACGCCGCCCAGGCCGACGGCCTGATCGACGCCTACGGGGTCAGCAACTTCGATGCCTCCCAGCTCACGGCGGCGCTCGCGGCGGGCACGCCGCAAGCCGTGCAGAACAGCTACTCGCTGCTCGCGCGGCAGGACGAGCGGGAACTGCTGCCCCTGTGCGCCGCGCGGGGCGTCGCCTACCTGGCGTTCGGGCCGCTGGCGGGCGGCTGGCTCACCGGCAAGTACCGTCGCGGCGCGCCGTACCCGGCCGGGTCGCGGATGACCCAGCGGCCCGAGCCGTACCAGGAGTTCGTCACCGGCCTGACCTTCGACGCGCTGGACCGGCTGCAGGCGATCGCCGCGAACCGCGGCACCTCGCTGGCCGGGCTCGCGCTGGGCTGGCTCCTGGCTGATGACCGGGTGGCCCAGGTCGTGATCGGTCCGGGCCGCCCGGAGCACCTGGCGCCGGTCGCCGAGGCGCTGCGCCTTCCGGTCACCGGGGCCGAGCGGATCGAGATCGAGGCGGCCGTGGCCAGCCTTGCGGAGAGGGCGGCACCGTGATTGAGCTGGCGGAGATCGAAGCGGCGAGGGGACGGATCGCCGGCTCGGTGGTCCGTACGCCGCTGGTGCGCCTGTACGTCGAGGACGCCCCGGCCGAGATCTACCTCAAGCTCGAGAACCTGCAGCCGATCAACTCGTTCAAGATCCGCGGCGCCGCCAACGCGGTCATGCTGGCGCCCGCGAGCGCGCGGGCCAAGGGCCTGGTCACGGCCAGCGCGGGGAACATGGCCCAGGGCGTCGCCTGGATGGCGCGCGAGCTTGGCGTCCCGGCCACGATCGTGGTGCCCGACCACGCGCCCGAGGCCAAGCTCGCCGCGATCGAACGGCTGGGCGGCCGGGTACTTAGGGTCCCGTACGACGCCTGGTGGAACATCATCGTCACCAGTCACCTCGACGGGCTGGACGGGCTGTTCGTGCACCCCGTCCAGGACCCGGCGGTGATGGCGGGCAACGGCACGATCGGGCTGGAGATACTCGAGGACCTACCCGACCCGGACACGGTCGTGATCCCGTACGGCGGCGGAGGGCTGACCACCGGCATCGCCAGCGCCGTCAAGGCGCTCCAGCCCGGCACGAAGATCATCACGGCCGAGCCGGACACCGCCGCCGCGATGGCCGCGGCCTTCGCTGCCGGGCACCCGGCCGACGTCGACTACCGCGCCTCGTTCGTGGACGGCTCCGGCAGCCGGCGCGTGCTTGACAGCATGTGGCCGCTGGTCGCGCCGCTCGTCGACGACGCCCTGGCCATTCCGGTCACCGAGGTCGCCGCCGCCGTGCGCACGCTCGCGGAGCGGGTCCGGAT
>JBAUAY010000979.1:0-13607 GCA_049676235.1 Streptosporangiaceae bacterium | reverse complement strand
CTGCCTACACCGCGGCAGAGGCAGAGACCCACGTCGGGGAGGCGGTCAGCGGGATCTCCGAGGAGATGGGCGACATCGGCATGGCCATGCAGCGCGCTCAGGACAAGACCGAGCAGATGCAGGCCCGGGCTGGCGCACTGGATGAGCTGCTGGCCTCCGGCGCCCTGCAGGACGCTACCGTGCCGGGCGGACGCGATGACATCCAGTCTCAGCTGGATGCCCTGACCGCAGGCCATGACGTGGACGGCGAGTTGGCCCGGATGAAGGGGCAGCTGCCTGCATCCGCCGCCCCGCCGGCAGTGGAGGGGCCGGGGGCGGCATCAGCCGATCCGCCGGCACCACCGCCAGAGCAGCAGGCCACCTCGTGACCGCGCCCGGGTCCGGGACGCGCTGACCGCCCTGCCCGTGTCCGACCAGGCCCGGCTCGGCGTGCTCGAAGATTGGAAGGCCGGCCCGCACCTGCTCACCTACCGGCAGACCGAGCGGATATTCAGCCTGGCCGCCGCTGCCCTCGCCAGCGACGGACCCGGCGGGCGGCCGCCGGATCGGCTGCAGCGCCTGTGCGACGCCCTGCTGGAGGCATCCATCCCGGAGCGGTTCAAGGACGCCAGCCGGTCGCTGGCGGTGGGACTGGACGGACGTGGAGTCCTTCTCCCCCGCCCGCCAGTGGCGGCCACTGCGCCGACCCGGGGCGCTTTACCAGCGGCGCGAAAGCGTCTGGAACCGGGCCAGTCTCGACAGCGCCGTCTCGGGCCCGGATAGCTTCCAGCTATTCGAACACGTAGGTGCCGGGAGCCGGGGCGAGCGGCGGGTACTGGCGGTTGCCGAGGGTGGACCGGGCCGCCTTGTCGTGGCCGGAGCGGGTGATCAGCCACTCGGTCCAGGGCCGCCACCACGAGCCGGACTCCACGGTGGCGGTCTCTAGCCACTTGTCGGGATCTGCCGGCGTGGGCGGCCCGTACCAGCGGTCATAGCGCGTGCTGTCCGGCGGGTAGACGACCGACTGGATGTGACCGGAGCGGATGAGGGTCATCTGCTTGTCGCTGCCGCCGACCAGCTGGGCAGTGTCGTAGCAGGCCCGCCAGGCCGTGATGTGGTCGGTGTAGCCGCCGACGTGGTAGCTGTCGCAGGTGACCTTGCTGAAGTCGGTCTTTACGCCGAGCAGTGTCGGCCCGTTCCCGTCCCATCCGCCCAGGGCCAGCTTGGTGCTCTCGAGCGCGAACTTCGCCGTTGTCCGGGTGGCATCGTCATTCCAGGCCAGGACATCGAACGGCGCAGGCGATTTGCCCATGAGCCACCCGCTGACGAGGTAGTTGAAAACCAGGTCGTTCGGCCGCAGCATGGCGAACAGGCTGCGCAGCGCGGTCCCGGGGACGATGTCCTCGTTCGCGGCGGCGCGCTCGAGGACGGTGCGCCCCTGGCCGGTGTCGAGCATGCCCACGACGTTCGGCTTCTCGCCGGTCACCATGGTCACGACGAAGGTCGCCGACCCGGCCGACTCATCGCCGATGGCGGCGAGGTGCGCGAGTACGTACGAAAGCGTGATGCCGCCGGCGCACAGCCCGAGCAAGTTGATCTTGTCGCTGCGCGTGATCTTCTTGACCGCCTCGTTGGCTCGCTCCTCCGCGGCGAGGTAGTCGTCCAGTCCCCACTTCCCGTGGCCGAGCTGGGAGCTCGGGTTCCGCCAGACGATCATGAACACCTGGATGCCCTGGCTGACGGCGAACTCAGCCAGCGACCGCCCCGGCGCTAGGTCGAGGATGTAGTGCCGGTTGAGCTGCGGCGGGATCATCAGCAGCGGAATGCTGCCCACCTTGGGTGTGGTGGGCGTGTACTGCAGCAGCTCGAACATCTCGTCCCGGTACACCACGGCCCCGGGGGTGCAGCTGATGTCCTGGCCAACGGTGAATTGCTTGCGGTCAACCATGGCGGGCATCCCGCCGCGGGCCATGTCGTCCAGCATGTTCTGGGCGCCGTGCACGAGCGACAGGCCGCCGGTCTCGAAGGCCTTCCGCATTGCTTCGGGGTTGGTACCGAGGTAGTTGGTCGGAGCCACCGCGGCCGTGATGACGTCGGCCGCGAAGCGGGAGCGCGCCTTGTTCTGCCAGGAGCCGTCCGCGTGCTGGTACATCCGGTCCATCCACAACTCGAACAGCCGGTAGGACTGGCCCAGGAGGCGGAAGTAGGGGACGGTCCGCCATGCCTCATCGGCGAAGCGCTTGTCGCGCTTGCCGAACGAGATATCCGACTGGCCGAGCGCGATCTTCGTCAGCTCTTCGGTCAGCCAGGGCATTTCCTTCGCGACCGTGGCGGGGTCGGCGAGTTCGGCAATGGCGTTGACCATGTCCAGCGGCAGCATGCCGGCCGCTGCTTCAGTCGCCTCTGACATGATGTCCGTGGCGTTGGCAGGTGCTTCGTTTGTGTCCATGACCTCTCCCAGCGGGTTCCCCCACGAGGCAGCCGGTAACGCTAGAAGCGCTGGCCTGCCTTTCGTAACCTCACTGTTACAACACCCCCCGCGCCGGTCAAGATTCGGATGGCCCAGGTCAAAAGGGACTTAAGTCCTTAAATGTGAGGACATATGGCTGGTTCTCGTCGGATCACGGGACCGTAACGTCCGTGTTACGTGGCGCTAGCCAGAACGGCCGAGGAGCGCACGGAAAGCCGCAGCCACCGAGTGAGTCGACGGCTCCGCCAAGCCTGCGGGCCCGTAGGGCCCGCCTCACCCGTCTCCCTAACCGGGCTGAGGACCTTCGCCCCTATCGGCAAGACGGGGATGGTCATCAGCTGGAGGGGCGTCTCAGGCGAGCTGGGTCATGGACGCGATCAGTGCATCTCGTGGAGGTCGGTATGGATTCGGTGTCGTATACGGCGTTGTCGCCGCTGTCGTTCCTGGAGCGATCGGCTCGGGTATGGCCCGGCAAGACCGCTGTGGTCTACGGCGCACGGCGGCTCACCTACTCCGAACTGGCGGCCGAGGCGCAGCGGGTGGCGCGGGCGCTGCGGGTGAGCGGTGTCGGGCCGGGTGACCGGGTCGCCTACCTGATGCCGAACCTCCCCGAGATGCTCATCGCCCATTACGCGGTCCCGCTGGCCGGCGCGGTACTCGTCGCGGTAAACACCCGGCTCACGGCTGAGGAGGTGGCCTATATCCTCAGTCACTCGGGCGCGAAGCTCGTGGTTGTCGACGCGGCGCTCCTTTCGACGGCAGCGGCGGCCATCAAGGACGTGGAGGCGGTGACCGAACTGGTGGTCGCCGAGGACACCGAGATTGCGCCGGCGGATCGGGATCTGAGCGACGAGCCGCGACTGGTGAGCTATTCCGAGTTCCTCGCCCGGGGCACGGGGGAGCCGATGTCCTGGTCGGTCTCCGACGAGCTTGCCCCGATCGCGGTCAACTACACCTCCGGGACCACCGGGCGCCCGAGGGGCGTGATCTACACGCACCGGGGTGCTTACCTGAACTGTTTCGGCGAGATCATTCACTCCCGGCACGACGAGAACAGCGTCTATCTGTGGACGCTGCCGATGTTCCACTGCAATGGCTGGTGCACCCCCTGGTCACTGACCGCCGTCGGCGGCACGCACGTGTGCCTGCGCGAGGTCCGCGGCGATGCGATCTGGCAGCAGCTGCGTGAGCACGGCGTCACCCACCTCAACGCGGCCCCGACCGTGGTGAGCGCCCTCCTGAACGCACCCGAGGCCGGCCCGCTGACCCGGCCGGTTCTGATCACCACGGCCGGAGCGCCGCCTAGTCCCACGACCATCGCCCACATGGAACGCATGGGCTTCCAGATCGTGCACGTCTACGGGCTGACCGAGACGTACGGCCCGATCTCCTACTGCCAGTCCCAGCCGCAGTGGGCCGGACTGTCATCTGAGGAGCGATCCGTGCTGCAAGCTCGCCAGGGCGTGAGCATGATCCAGGCCGAGGGCCTGCGGGTCGTGGACAAAGCGATGGCCAACGTGCCGGCCGACGGAAGCACGATGGGCGAGATCATCATGCGCGGCAACAACGTCATGGCCGGCTACTACCTCGACCCGCAGGCCACCGCTGAGGCATTCCGCGGCGGTTGGTTCCACAGCGGGGACCTCGGCGTCATGCACCCCGACGGGTATATAGAGCTGCGCGACCGCATCAAGGACATCGTCATCTCCGGCGGAGAGAACATCTCCACCGTCGAGGTGGAGCAGGCGCTCATGAGCCACCCGGCCGTACTCGAGGCGGCGGTCATCGGGGTACCCGACGACAAGTGGGGCGAGCGCCCGAAAGCGTTCGTCGTGTTCCGGGCCGCCCACAGTGCAACCCAGGAAGAGCTGATCGCGCACGTACGCACCAAGATCGCCCGCTACAAGGCACCCCGCGAGATCGACATCACGCTCGAGCTGCCGAAGACAGCTACGGGAAAGATCCAGAAATTCGTGCTCCGCGAACCCGAATGGGCCGGACGTACCCACCGCGTACACGGCTAGCAACTTGTAGTTTCAGATCGGATCGGCCGGCCCCGCAGCCCCGACCGGCCAGGCCCAGCGGACGTGGCGGCCGGGGCTGTGCTCGGCACGATCATTTCTGCACGATCTGCTGGGCGTGAGGCGGCATGGGCACGCCGATCTCCGGCGCGAAGTCGAGAAGCCAGGAGAATCAGGGCATGAGTACGCCCGGGTATGTTGCCGCTGTCTTGGCCAAGGCTGAGGCGGGAGGCGTCCGCGCCGCTGAGCTGGCTGCCCTGGGCAGGCGCCTCTCGAAGCTGGGTGAGCAGGGGGCCGGATACCTGCCCGGCGAGGTCCTGGAGCCGCTTGCGGACCTGCCGCGCCTGGATGAGCTGGCCGAGCCGCCGCCCGGCCAGGCCCGTGAAGTGCTCGACCGGCTGGCGGTCGTCAAGCTCGACGGCGGGTTGGGGACGAGCATGGGCCTGTCGGGACCGAAGTCGCTGCTGGAGGTCAAGCCCGGCACGAGCTTCCTCGATGTCATCGCTACGCAAGTGCTGGCGCTGCGCGAGCAGATCGGTGCCCGGCTGCCGCTGGTGCTGATGAACTCCGCGGCCACCCGCGGCCCCTCGCTGGACGTGCTGCGCCGCTACGACGGCCTGCGCGTGCCTGGCCTGCCGCTGGACTTCCTGCAAGGCCGCGAGCCCAAGATCCGCGCAGATGACCTGCGGCCAGTGCAGTGGCCGGCCGACCCGGAGCTGGAGTGGTGCCCGCCCGGGCACGGCGATATCTACACCGCGCTGGCGGTGTCCGGCACGCTCGATGCCCTGCTCGGCGCCGGGCTGCGCTATGCCTTCGTGTCCAACTCCGACAACCTCGGCGCGCTCGCCGACGTCCGGATCGCCGCCTGGCTAGCGGCAGAGCAGGTGCCGTTCGCGCTGGAGGCGGTGCGCGGCACGCTGGCGGACCGCAAGGGCGGCCATCTAGCCCGCTACCAGGGCCGGGTGGTGCTGCGGGAGACGGCGCAGGTGCCCGACGGCGACACCTCGTTCACCGACACACAGCGCTGGCGCTGGTACAACACCAACAACATCTGGATCGACCTGCGCGCGCTCAGGGAACTGCAGGCCGCCGACCCGGCGGCACCATCTCTGCCGCTGATCGTCAACCGGGAGACGGTCGATCCGCGCGACCCGTCGAGCATTCCGGTGATCCAGCTCGAGTCGGCGATGGGCGCGGCGATCGGCTCGATTCCCGGCGCCCGGGCGGTCCATGTCCCCCGCTCGCGGTTCGCCCCGGTGAAGACCACGGACGATCTGCTGGTCATACGCTCCGACGCCTACGAGCTCACCAGTGACGGCCGGATGAGGCCCAGCTTCGACGGCCCGGGACCCGTCGTCACGCTGGACAAGGACTTCTACAGGCTGCTGTCCGGCTTCGAGCAGCGGTTTCCCGCTGGGGCACCGTCACTGCGCCGCTGCCGCCGGCTCGAGGTCGAAGGCGACGTCACCTTCGGCGCGGGCGTGGTGGCCGTGGGCGAGGTGCGGGTGGCCGGCCCGCGTTACGTTCCGGACGGGGAGGTACTCGGCCGGTGAGACCGGAACCGCAGCCCGGGAGGCCGCCGCGCTGGCCGATCGCGGCCGGATACCGTGGCCTGCGCCGACGCGCTTGATCGTCGATCAGTGACCGTGGTTAACTCATATCGCCCGTGCTGAGTCGGGTAGCGGGCACGTTACGCCTTTACCAGCGGGCCGGCCGGTGCGGCCGGGAAGGCGGATGCCGTGAGCCTATTGCATGCGGTAGAGGTGCCCCGGCTGCCTGTGTCCCGGCTGGAGCCGGTCATCGGCGCCCCGCGGTATGCGGAGCTGACCCGGGCCGGCGACCAGCTCCGGCCGGTGCTAGCCGGGCACACCATCTGGAACGTCAACTCGACCACGGCAGGTGGCGGAGTCGCCGAAATGCTGCAGGTCCTGGTCGGGTATGTCCAGGATCTGGACATACCGATCGGCTGGCTGGTCATCACCGGCGACGCCGAGTTCTTCGCCATCACCAAGCGGCTGCACAACCAGATCCACGGCAGCCGGTCCGGAGCCCCGCTCGGCGCGGCGGAAGCCGAGCACTACACCCAGATGCTGGCCGCGAACGCGGTAGAGCTGGCCGCCCGGGTCCGGCCCGGCGATGTGGTACTGCTGCACGACCCGCAGACCGCCGGCCTGGCGGCGCCGCTGGCGCAGGCAGGCGCTCGGGTGATCTGGCGCTGTCACATCGGCGTGGACTGGGAAAACGAGGTGACCCGGGCGGCATGGGACTTCCTGCGGCCGCACCTGGCCGCCGCGGAGGCCTATGTGTTCTCCCGCCCGAAATACGTCCCGTCGTGGATTGCCGCCGGGAAGGCCTGGATCATCCCGCCGTCGATCGACCCGTTCTCCCCCAAAAACCAGCAACTTGACGTCGGCACCGTCCAGGCCATCTTGGTGAAGCTAGGCGTGCTGGACGGCGCCACGCCGACAGCGCCCGCGACGTTCATGCGCCGCGAGGGCAACGTGGGCACTGTCAGCAGGCCCGCGGCCATCGTTGGCGAGGGCCGTCCCGGCCCCGATGATCCGGTGCTGGTCCAGGTCTCCCGCTGGGACCGGCTCAAGGACATGGCCGGAGTCATGCGCGGCTTCGCCGACCACGTCGCGCCCGGCGGTGACGGGTACCTGATGCTGGTCGGCCCGGCCGTCAAGGACGTGAGCGACGACCCCGAAGGCGCTGCGGTCTACGGGGAGTGCCTGCTGCAGTGGCGTGACCTTAACCCCGGAGCCCGGACGCGGATCCTGCTGGTTACCCTGCCGCTGGATGACATCGATGAGAACGCGGCCATGGTCAATGCGTTGCAGCGGCATGCCACCGTCATCGCGCAGAAAAGCCTGGCCGAAGGGTTCGGGCTGACCGTCGCGGAGGGCATGTGGAAGGGACGGCCGGTCATCGGCTCAGCGGTCGGCGGGATCATCGACCAGATCGCCGAGGGTACCGGGATCTTGCTGCCCGATCCCGCCGACCTGGCGGCGTTCGGATCGGCAGCCCGCCTCCTGCTCGGCGACCAGGACCAGGCGGCGCGGATGGGGCAGGCCGCCCACGTCCACGTCCACGAACAGTACGTCGGCGACGTGCACCTGCTGCGCTACGCCAAGCTGCTCGGCAGCCTGATCGGCGGCGAATAACGCCGCGGGTCCACGATCGTACCGCCGCCGCTGGTAACCGGAGGGACCCGCGGTATCGGAGCCGCTATCAGCCACCGCCTCGCTGCGGACGGCGCGCACGTCACCGCGGGGTGCTGGCGGCATCACGAGCCGGCCGAGAAGTTCAGCGCCGAGATGACCGCCGCATATCCGGGCCGGGTCACCGTCCACAAACGGGAACATAGGCGACGCCGAGGACTGCCCCGCGTCGCCCGCGAGGTCATCGACCAGCACGGCCGCCTAGACATCCTGGTCAGCCGGTTGTTCGTCGGAGGTCGTCGCCTCACGTCGCCCGGCATCTGCCTCCGTTGGCTCCCGGTCTGGCCCTCCCCGAAATATGGTTCCGCTGGGCGGCGGAAGCAATGGGCGAGCCGGTACCGCCAGGAAGGAGCGGCAAGCGATGTCCAGCAGCGCAGGGCATACGCCAGCACCGCATGTGACCCCCCAGGTACCGGCCGAAGAGCAGATCCGCCAGCAGGGCATACAGCCGATCACTTCAGTCGATGAGCTAGCCTTCCCCGGGGTATGGGAGTCCGATGAGGAACTCGACCAGTTCCTCGCCGACCTTTATGCCTCCCGCCGCGCGAACGTCGCATGAGCCTAGTCGTTCTCGACACTGACGTCGCGTCGTTCAGCTTGCGCAATCGCCTGCCCGACCAGCTGCGCGCAGCTCTGGCCGCCCACACGATGTGTATTGCCTTCATCGGCAGCTACGGCTCGGGTAGTTCGTTGACGCCCAGCACCGCCCAGCGCCCAGCGCGCCATTCCAGCGTGTTGTAGCACCCGTTGTCTTGCGGGATCGCGTCCGGATCACCCAGGCCGGCATCGAACGCGGCCAGCGCCTCGCGGTTCACCGCGTCATGGCTGACCACGACCACGGTGCCGCCAGGGTGGCTCCGTGCGATGCCGGTCAGCCCCCGGACGGCCCGGTCCCGGACCGCCGGGCGCGGCTCGACACCCGGGGCGCGGTCGACCGAGCCCCACTGGTCCGTCACCGACTTGCGGCTGATGGCTGTCCACGGCCCGTAATCCCGGTCGAGCAGGCACTGATCGACGGCCACTTCCAGCCCGGCTCGTTCGGCGACCGGCTCGGCGGTCTGCCGGGCCCGGACCAGCGGACTAGAGAAAACGGCGGCCAGTCCCCGGGGCCCCAGCGCGGCCCCCAGCCGCTCTGCCTGGCGGCGCCCGGTTTCATCCAGGGCCGGGTCAGCCAGGCCGCGCAGGACACCGGACTCATTCAGCGGAGTCTGGCCATGCCGGACCAGGTAGACCACGGTACGGCCGAACGATCCCGCATCCGCAGACGTCCCAGCCGACATCCTTATCTCCATTCCGAGCCTACATCGGTGAACGAGCCCACGAGGGCGACGATAATGCACCGACGGGCAGATGAGCCGGCCATGGGCCGCTCGAGTCATCTTCTGGCCCTCGGCACACTTCCGCCCGGCTCCGCCAGTAGTTTCGACGCGCCTTGATGGGCCTGGCTGGAGGGTTACCAGGTGACGGGCAGTTCGTGCAGCCCGTAGACGAACCCGTCGTCCTTGACGGCGAGCTCGTCCAGCGTGACGGCCAGCCGCAGCCCGGGAATCCGCCGGAACAACGTCGCGTACACGATCTCCAGCTCGGCGCGGGCCAGGCTCTGCCCGAGGCACTGGTGCGGGCCGAACCCGAAGGCCACGTGCGGTCGGTTCGGGCGCGCCGGGTCGAGCCGGCTTGGGTCGGGGAACGCCGCAGGATCATGGTTGGCGGCCAGCAAGGAAATGATCACGCCCTCGCCATCCCCGACCAGGGTGCTGCCGATCTCGGTCTCGGCCAGCGCCAAGCGGCCGGTGCCAATGTCAGCGATGGAAAAGTACCGCAGCATCTCCTCCACCGCGAGCGGGGCTCGGTCCGGGTCCGTGACCGCGGCCATCAGCTCCGCGGGTTCGGCCAGCACGGCCAGCACGCCGAGCGAGATCATGCTGGCCGTGGTCTCGTGTCCGGCCACCAGCAGCAAGAACGCCAGGCTGACCAGGTCGCGGTGATCGTCGTCGGTGGCGGCGGCCCGCCGCATGACCTGCCGGCCGAGCAGGTTGTCACCGGGGGCGGCTTCCTCCGCCGAGACCAGCTCGTCCAGGAAGCCGAACAGTTCCCGCAGCGCCTCGAACCGCCGTTCCGCGGCCACCTGGTGACTCAGCAGCATCGCGCTGCGGGCCTGGAAGAACTCGTGCCGCGCGTACGGCACCCCCAGCAGCTCGCAGATCACCTGCGACGGCACCGGCAAGGACAGCGCCGGCACCAGGTCGGCGGGCGGCCCCGCGGCCAGCATCGCGCCGACCTGCTCATCGACGATCTGCTGGATCCGGGGCCGCAGCCGCCGCACCCGCCGGGCTGTGAACTCGCTGACCACTGCGCGTCGCGCCGCCGTGTGTTCCGGCGGGTCCATGCCGATCAGCGACGCCCCCCGGCTGCGGGCCCGACGCTGGGCGGCCGTGAGCGCGGGCCGCGGCGCCCCGGCCGGGACAGGCCGTTTCTGCGGCATCGGGAATGACGGGTCCGAGCGGTCGGCGGTGAACCCGGGCGCCGACAAAGCCGTGCGCGCATCGTCCAGCCGCGTCACCAGCCAGGCCAGCATGCCGCCCGGCAGTTCGGCCGTGGCCAGGCCTTGTTCGTCGCGCAGCCGGCCGTACTCCGGCGGCACGCGGAACGGGCAGCCGCGGGACACCGGAAGACGGACATCGGGCCGTTCGTGCATCGATTCACCCCAGTCGTCGCGAGGATGGCCAGCCTGTCCCGGTCGCCGCGGCCGGCCCCTCTGTCCGTTTCTACCACCGGCCCCGAGGCATGCACTGCTTCGAGCACAAAGGATAGAAGTTCGGACACGCGGCCTGGGCACGCCGAAGATGGCCGTCCTTGGGGAGCGCCTGCTTCCCGGCCCGTTCGCTGCCCAGCCACATCACCCGCCACGCGGAGCGATCCGCGGCATGGCGCATGCCGCGCCGGGCAGACCTCCAAGCCCTGGTAACATCAGCCGCGATCCGAACGCGGAACCCAAAGGATTGACGATGAGCAGCGCCGAGGAGTGGAAGCCGGGACAGGACACGCAGGCGGTCGCGACGGCCCGGGTCCAGGAACAGGACCCGGACAAGATCCACTGCCCCGCCTGGGGAGTCGTCGGCAACATGGGTGACAGCATCTGTTATGCGGGCGTGCCGGCGAAGGTCGAGGCGATCCAGGCCGAGCTGCGGCGCCGGGTCGTCGGCGCCGATCTCCCGGTGCGGGTCATCGCGCCCAACTTCGCGGGCGGCATCTCCGACGGCCAGCGCAATGGCACGCCGGAGATGCGTTACTCGCTGATCGGCCGCGAGACAACCAACGATGGCGTGTGCCTCCACCTCGAGGGGAGCGACGTCCGCGGCGTCATCGCCGTCGTGGCCTGCGACAAGCCACCGGTGGGAACCCTCGCCGCGATCCTCGAACGCAACGTCCCCGCGGTGATCATGTCCGACGGCTCGATCCGGCCTGGCGTTGACTCCCGGACCGGCGAGCCGATCGACATCATCTCTTGCTTCCAGGCGGCGGCCGAGTCGCCCGAGGAACGCCGCCGCATCGCGTTGGAGGCCTCGCCCGGCCACGGCAGCTGCGGCGGAATGTTCACGTACAACACCATGCAGTCCTTCATCGCCGCCTGCGGGATGGAGCCGCTGCACATGGTGAGTCCCGCGTCGGAGGATCGCCGGCGCATCGAGGAGTTCCCCGCGCAGCTGATCGACGCCCTGCAGACGCTGTTCGCGCGCACCATCCGCCCTCGCGACATCGTCACCCCCGCTTCGCTGCGCAATGCCACGCTGGTGGCGATCGCCCTGGGTGGTTCGACCAACGTCGTGCTCCACGCACCCGAGCTGGCCCGCGCCGCGGGCATCGATTTCTGGCGCGAGGTGATCACCCAGGATGAGTTCAACCGCGTCTCCCGCACGCTGCCGGTGCTGGTGAACGTCCGTCCCTTCGGCCGTTACTCGATGGTCGACATCGACGCGAAGGGCGGCCTCCCGGCGATCGTGCGTGAGCTCCTCGCTGCGGACCTGCTCGACGGCGACTGCATCACCTGTACCGGCGAGACGCTCGCGGAGCAGGTCGCCCGTCTCGATCCGCCGGCGCCCGACGGCCAGGTGATTCATCCGTTGTCCGCACCGTTCAAGCCGGCCGGTGGCCTGCGACTGCTCCACGGCAACCTCGCCCCGGACGGCGGCGCCGTTATCAAGCTCGCCGGCGTCGAAGGCGGTATGGCGGGGGGGCGGTTCGCGGGCCGTGCCCGCGTCTTCGACAGTGAGGCGGCGCTGATCGAGGCGCTCGCAACCGCGCCCGAACGGCTGGAGGATCGCGACATGGTGGTGATCCGCTACGAGGGTCCGCGCGGGGCGCCGGGCATGCCCGAGCTCCTCGATCCCACGTCACGGATCACCGCGCTCTGCCGCCGGCGTGGCATCACCATTGCGCTCATGACCGACGCGCGCTTCTCCGGCGGTTCGGTGGGACTGGTCATCGGGCACGTCTCCCCGGAGGCGGCGCTGGGGGGGCCGATCGCGCTTATCGAGGACGGCGACACCATCGTCGTCGACATCGAGCGCGACACCCTCGACTGCACGGAACTGGAGGACGCCGCGACGCTCACGGCCCGGCGGGCGCGGTGGCAGGCCCAGGCCGACCGCAACGGTGGAACGCATCCGCTCGTGCGGGCCGCCGACACGCGATTGCTCAGGCGGATGCGCGCCTGCGCGCTGCCCCCACTCCAGGGCGCCGGGCTGTCGGCCGTCGGTAACGGCGGAAGCACGGGTTGAGTTTCCGCTGCCGATGCGGTCGTTCCCGGCAAGAGCCTCGCGTGAGCGGAGGGATGGGTCATGGGAAAGCTGGTCGCCGACATCACGATGTCGCTGGACGGGTTCATCACCGGGCCGGGCGACGCGCCCGGCCGCGGCCTGGGCGAGCGCGGCGAAGCCCTGCACAACTGGGTCATGGGCGGGCCGTGGCGCTACGACGACGAAGCCCGGCGGTTCGCCCCGGTCGACGTCGACCGCAACGTGCTCCAGGAGGCCATGGGCTCGACCGGGGCGGGAATTATCGGCAGGCGGATGTTCGATGTCACCGGCGGCTGGGGCGGCAACCCCCCCGGCGGCCCGAACGCCCGGTACTTCGTGCTCACCCACTCGGTGCCCCGGGAATGGGCGGACCGCCCGTCGCCGTTTACCTTCGTCACTGACGGCATCGACAGCGCCCTGGCGCAGGCCAGGGCGGTCGCTGGAGACAAGGACGTCGGAATCGGCGGCGGCGCCAACGTCATCCAGCAGTACCTGGCTGCCCGCCTCGTCGACGAACTCCGGCTGCACCTGGCGCCGGTACTGCTCGGCGCGGGCAAGCGGCTGTTCGACCACCTCGGCAACCAGACGACCGAACTCCAAAGGACCCGCGTCATCGAGTCGCCCTACGCGACTCACCTGTTCTACACCATCCCCCGCTGAGGTCTCCAAACACGCCCTAAGGCGGCTCAGGCGATCATCACCGCGCTCGGCACGAAGGGCGCGCCGCTGCGGCTGACGCTCGGTGACGACGTGGTGGACGCCATCCGGGGCAGCCTGGAACGCGGCCTCGCCGGCATCGCCTTCTGGGAGCCGGTGGCCAGAGGCCGACTTCGACGCCTGATCCGGGCACGTCATCGGATCGGCACCGCGTCAGCGTACCCCTCGTTGATGCCCGCCGACTCGCGCTATAACGTGGAATGCCGGGTGGCGCGGTGCCACCACGTCGCCGCCGAGGAGGCCGGATGCCGGCAGATCCGCCCAGCTCACCCGCGCTGCGCGCGTCCGACGCGGACCGCGACCGGGTCATCGAACTGCTGCGCGCCGCCGTCGCAGACGGCCGACTCGACCCGGCCGAGTTCGACCAGCGGCTGGACGCGGCGCTGGCCGCCCGCACCATCGA
>JBAUAY010000978.1:0-3460 GCA_049676235.1 Streptosporangiaceae bacterium | reverse complement strand
CAGCGCCCCCGGCGTCACCGCCAGGTACACCCCTCCGGCCAGGCCAAGCCACGGCAGGGCGGCAACCGGCACGACGGTCACGGCGGCGACGAGAAACCAGATCGCGTCCCGGCGCAGCTGCGGATCCTTGGCGCGGGAGAGTATCCGGCCCTGGCGTCGCGCTTCCCGCTCGGACTTCTCGTACTCATAGCCGTTCCACCAGTAGCCGGTGGCCATGCGGATGATCGTCGGCGCGGGGCGATAGCTAACCTCGATCGGCAGCGCCAGCCAGCGCCGCGCGCACCGGCGCGCTGCCTTGCTGAGCGGCCGACTGGTTAGCAGCAGCAGCATGAACCAGCTGGCCACGGCCACCCACATGCCCGCGACCGCTAGCTCTCCCCCGTGGCCAGCACCTTGACGATCAGGGGCGAGGTCAACCGCGCAGACCAGCCCAGCGTGAACAGCGAGCCGCCGAACCCGACGGCCGCGGCGACGGCGACTGGCATCACGGTGAGCCCCACCAGCACCAGGGACCGGTAGAACCCCAGCGGGATCGCGCGGGCCCATCTCAGGATCACGGGCTGGCTCATCGGGTCACCCCTCTCGCCATACCGACCATTGTGCCAACCATGCCCGCCCCTGTCGGGCACGGCTGGCACGTGGCGTGATTGTCAGCGGTCATTGCCGTGACCCGCAGCGCTCATCTCGCTGGCCGGCTGGGCGCTCCCCGGCCCCTCGCTGACCGACTGGGCGCGCCGCTTGCTGACCAGGCCGCTTATCCACATCACGGCGCCAATCACGGCCAGCGCCGCTCCGTGGATAAGCAGGCCGACCGCCACAGCGGCGGCAACGGCGACCAGCACGAGCCCGGCGGCCGTGATCACTGACCCGACGACGATCCGGGTTTGCGGCCTGAGACGACGCAGCAGCAGGAACAGGATCATTTTGTACTCCTCCGATATGTCCCGGGCGGCTCGGGTGCGCCGATGATGGTGTCGGTCTTGGCCTGGTCGGGCCGGATAGCGGCCATTCCTTCCTCCCGGTGAGCGTGCGTTCGCTTCCTTCGCACGCTAGGGAGCCAGCCAGGCTCAGACGTCACCCAAAGGTGGACATACCAGGTGGAATCTTCCGGCGGGCACTGGGCACCAAAGTGCCGGTCAGCCCGGGCCGGGACCTCGTGCCTGCCAAGGTGTTGTCCAGCTTGGCAACCACGTGCGCAAGTGCGCCTGCATGGTCCGGCGGGAGACGTAAAAGCCGTCACCGATCTGCGGATTGGATAGTCCCTCGCCGACCAGGTCAGCGATGGAGCACGATCCAACTCGACGTGGGCTATCGCGGCTCTGTCCTAGCGCGCGATGACCGCGACGACACCGCCGCGCTCCGCGCCGGCGACCGCGCCCCCGATGCGACCAAGCTGACGACGGTGGAAGGCGAACGCCGGCTGTTCGACCTGACCCGCGGCGGGCGCTTCACGTTGCTGAACTTCGGGGCCACGCCCGCGGTGGAAGCCTCTCCGTCCGACCTCAGGACTCTCCATGTCGTCGGACAACCGGCCGGCCCCGACGACATCGCCGACACCGAAGGCCATCTTGCCAGCGCCTACGGCGCGGCCGACCGCACCCTCGTGCTGATCCGTCCCGACGGCTATATCGCGCTGATCTCCGACGCCGGCGACGTCTCGGCGGTATCGGACTATCTCACCGCGATCGGCTGAGCCGTTGCCCCCCCGCGCAGGCCGTCATCGACGAGATGTACCAGGCGATGACGTCGATGTGGACGCCGGACCGTGCAGCGTTCGCGCAGGCCGGCGAGCAAATGGCGACGCAGGCGGACTCGCGTGCGCTGCTGGAACGCCTCTCGCCCGCCCTGCCGACGTTCCTGCGAGACGCCTACGCCGAGTACGCGGCAACCCGGCTGTCCTGACCGCTCCCGGGGTCTCGTCGGCGCCCGCCGTCGAGGCCTCCGAGACGCTGGCCGCCCAGAGCAGTGTCGCGGCGAGGCAGAGTGCCGCGTGGTAGTTCCTTGCGGTCTTGTCGGACCGCTGCCGGTCCCGGCTCGCTCCGGCACTGGCGGGCCACCCGGCCCGCACGGGGCCAGCGCCAAGGCCGGCCTCGCCCAGGCCATCGCCGCCGGAGGTAGCGCCCATAGCCCGCTCGGCGTGGCCGCCCGCCACGCCTACAGCACCGGGCTGGATCTGGCCATGGTCATCGGCGCTGCCTGCGTCGCCGCCGTGGCCATCACCATCCATCTCGCCCTGCGCACCAGCACAGCTAAAGCTCCAGCCCGCGGCGGGTCCGTCCTCCGTGGTCGCGCGGGCTGCGATCGCATCGTCAACAGCGCCCCGTAGCGTGTCCTGCCGGCACCGTCTCGTGATCACTGAGACGTCGGGCGTAGTGGGACTTGCGGGCGGCGGCCTGGCGGTAGCGCCTCCAGTCTGACCACTGCTCGCCATCGCCGATCCCGGCCGCCGTGCACCGGTCCCGGTCATCCGTCCACCCCTCGGGCAGGTACAGCTCCCGGTCGATCAGCGCCCGGCGCCCGTCCGGGGTGACGTAGGCGGTGAACATCCATGATGTGCCCGTGCAGGGCGATCAACTCGCTGATCGCCAGCCTGTCCTCAGCTGACACCGCCATCCCGAACCATCCTTGGCTGACTCCGAACGCCCAGGTGATCATCCTGCAAGCGTGGCCCTGCGCTCTCACCGAGCCCGCCGCTGCGGTGACCCACCCCGAGAACCGGCAACGGAAACGCCGCAGATCGCGGGATTCCTGCGCCAACGGGACCCGATAGCTGTGCTCGGTGAACCGTCCTGGCCACCCTGCCCCGGCGGCCCGGCGAATCACTGGCCGACCGAGGCGGCGTATCGCGCAGGCGCGGCGGTCGTGCTCATCGTTTGGCTCCTTCCTCGTGCGGCATCGGATGATGCCGGTTCCCGTTGCTGGCCGGCGGCTTGCTTCGTGAAGCGGCGAGCGGTCACGGCTGCGGCCGCGACCGGACCGCTGATCAGCCCGGGCTCTCTTCCAGCGCGATGGCGTTGGCTGCCTCCCGGACGCCCTTGGTGGCCAGGTCGAGGACGAGCTTCTTACCGGGGAGGTAGGGCAGTGTCCTGATGGCCTGGTTCTGCAGCCAGATCTGCCGGCGAGTCTGCGGGATGAACCGCTTGGTGTTCCCGATCGCGATCTGCTGGTTACGAGTCACGAAGTCCCGCATCCGGCGCTGGTAAGCGGCGAAGGCGACGCCGTGGTCGCCGCCGGCGGCCTGCAGTGCGCCGGCCAGCACATAAGCCCCGACTAGCGCGAGGCTGGTGCCCTGGCCCGACAGTGGCGAAGGGCAGTAGCCGGCGTCGCCGACCAGTGCCACCCGGTCAGCCGACCAGTTATCCATGCGGATCTGGCTGACGGAATCGAAGTAGAAGTCGGGGGCGTCGCGCATGGCCGCGAGCAGCCGCGGGATCTCCCAGCCCTGCCCGGCGAACGCGGC
>JBAUAY010000977.1:0-2151 GCA_049676235.1 Streptosporangiaceae bacterium | reverse complement strand
CGCGCGCTCGCGGACGAGAACGGGGGCCTGGCCAACATCGCCGGCTGGGTGATCGGGCAGCTGCTCATGAGCGCCCTGGCCCTGGTGGTGGTCTGGGTGGCCGGGCTGCGCTTCCTGTGGCGGTCCGGCCGGCCGCTCTGGCGCGCGCTGGTGTGGGCGTACGCGATCCTGTTCGTGTTCTTCGCGCTCACCACGGGAGGGAAGATCTACTACCTGGCGGGGGCGTACATCTTCCTCCTGGCCGCCGGGGCCGTGGCCATCGACGGGTGGCTGGCCGCCCGCGCAGGCCGGCTCCGCAGGCTGCTGCTGGCCACGGCGGTATGCACCGCGCTGGCCGTGCCGCTGGTGCTGCCGGTGCTGCCTCCCGGCGACGTGGGCTGGACCCAGAAGATCAACCCGGTGCTGGCCGAATCGGTGGGTTGGCCGCAGCTGGTCGGCACGGCCCGCACCGCATGGTTCTCGCTGCCGGCCGCGCAGCGGGCCAGCGCGGTGATCTTCGCGTCGAACTACGGTGAGGCCAGCGCGATCAACGTGCTGGGGCGGGGGACAGGGCTCCCGCAGGCGGTGAGCGGACACAACACCTACTGGTGGTGGGGCCCGGGCAACCCGCGGGCGACCACCGTCGTGGCGGTCATGCCGGGGCCAGCGGACGGCGGCGGGGACGCCGCCTACCTCAGCCAGTTCTTCACCAGCGTGCGAGCCGTCGCGACGCTGTCCAACCCGTACGGCCTGCATAACCAGGAATGGCACGGCCACGTGTACCTGTGTACCGGCCCGCGCCACCCCTGGGGCCAGATATGGCCGCAGCTGCGCCAGTACAGCTGACGGGCCGCCTGCCCGGCTGCGCCCGCTGGAGGTAGCTTGGGCGGCATGGGAGCTGAGGAGCATCTGGCGGCACCGGGAGAACTTGGCGATCCGGCGGCGCTGACCGGCCGGCTGTTCCGCGACATGGTCGGCGCGCTGGAACTGCTCACTGTGTATCTGGGTGAGCAGCTGGGCCTGTACCGGGCCCTGTATACCGATGGGCCTGCGACCTCCGCGGAGCTGGCCGCCCGGACGGGCACGACTGAGCGATATATCCGGGAATGGCTGGAACACCAGGCCGCTAGCGGGCTGCTGGAGGTGGATGATCCGGCAGCTGGGCCGCTGGATCGCCGGTACTGCCTGCCCCCTGGGCATGTGCCCGTTCTCGCCGACACCGGCGATGTCAGCTACCAGGCGTTCAACGGTGCCGAGATAGTCCGCGCCGCGCGCTGGATGCCGGAGGTGGCCGAGGCGTTCCGCAGCGGCGGTGCACCGCCTCCGCTGCCGTGGGCACCGGAGGGCCGGCCGGAGTTCAACCGGGCGGTGTTCCTCAATCTGCTGGCAAGACAATGGCTGCCAGCTATCGCGGACGTGGACGTACGACTGCGTAGCGATCCGCCCGCACGGGTGGCGGACCTGGCCTGCGGAACGGGCTGGTCCAGCATCGCCATGGCGCAGGCGTACCCGCTGATCAGCGTCGACGGCTTCGACCTGGACACGGACGCGATCCAGGCGGCCCGGCGCAACGCGGAAGAAGCCGATTTGGCGGACCGGGTCACGTTCACCGTCGCTGACACGTCCGGCCCCGGTGTGTCCGGCCAGTACGACCTGGTGACGATCATCGAAGCGCTGCACGATATGTCCCGTCCGGTGGATGCGCTGCGCGTGGCGCGCGGGATGCTCAGGGAACCGGGCTGCGTCCTCGTCGCCGACGAGCTGGTCGAGGACGAGTTCACCGCGCCTGCCTCCATCGAGGAGCAATATCACTACGCCTGGAGCGTGGTCGCATGCCTGCCTGCGGTCATGGGCGACCCGGATACCGCCGCGACTGGAGCCGTGATGCGACCCGCCACGCTACGCCGGTTCGCCCTGGAAGCCGGCTTCCAAGACCTGGAAATCCTCCCGGTCAAGGCGGGAGTGCTGCGCTTCTACCGGCTGACACCATGACCCCGTTTTTTATAGATTGGGTCAGCCGATCCTGAGGCCGGTGCCTTTGGCTATCGGGTCCTTAAGAGCAAGGGAGGTGAGTCGTGGTGAAGCCGGTACTGGAGGGCACGGTCGCGCTGGTGACCGGGGCTTCGAGCGGCATCGGCGCGGCTACGGCCGCCGCGCTCGCCGCCCAGGGCG
>JBAUAY010000976.1:0-7900 GCA_049676235.1 Streptosporangiaceae bacterium | reverse complement strand
GCCGCCGCGCCCGCTGGCGTCGGTCACTGGCGCGGTGGTAGCCAGGAGGATAACGCGCAGGGGCAGGTCACCGGGCTGCCGCTGCTGCTCGGGCGCCCAGGCCATGAACGAGTCCGCGACGAGCTGCGACTGCGCCGGCGGCGAACTGTTCGAGCAGGCCTGTCTCGATCGTTCCTGGCTAGTAGCCCGCAGCGCAGACACCCGTCGGCGGCGGGCCGTGGCCGGCCTGCCGTGCTCCCCGCCCCCTGGCCGGGCACGCGGGGGAATGAGGGGAGCGATCAGCGGGACGGTCATGGCCGCCTGCCCGCGGGGAGGGCCGGGACGGCCCGGCGGCATGCTGGCGTCCGGGCTGCGTGTCCGAGTGATGTCTGTTTTACGGGAAATTCCCGGTTTGGGTGTCCGAGGGGCGACTGCACCAAAAAACCCACGGCTCCTGTCCGCGGAGTTCGCACTTAATGATGGTGCCGCATGTTGACCGGGGACCGGAGCGTCAGGTAGAGGGTGGCCGCGTGGTCAGCGGTGCGGCAGGTTGCTCGCATGAGGTGCAACGACGGGAATTGACAGCGTCGGCGGTAGGAGCGCTATATCGGCTTCTCGACTGTGGGCAGGCATCTCGGGATGACGTCCCATAGTCCCGGCCCGGCGTGTCTGCTCCGACTGGGCCGGGGTGATGGGCTGTTGGGGGCTAGCGGTGGCGGCAGTAGCTGACGGCGGCGAGGATGACGTCTGTCACCGCGCCTAGCCCTCTAGGAGTGGGCACGGTTCATGGACGCGATGATGGCAGTCCTCCACCGGCAGCGCAGGGTCACGGGGGTGAGCAGGCGGGTGCAAATCCCGTCGCGGTGAAGTGGTCGGCCGCGAGCTTGGCGCAGCCAGCAGAATCCTCCAGCCAGGGGCCGTGACCGCCCGAGACCTCATGAAGCGCCGCGCCGGGGATCTTGGCGATGGAGGCACGGGCTCGCGCAGGAGTGAGGAACGGGTCCTCAGTCCCCCAGCAAAACATGGTAGGTACGGTAATCCGGCCTAGCTCACCGTCGGTCATGGCGCTGTCGGGCCGAGGCCGCCGGAAGCCGTCGATCGCATGCATGAGCGAGGCGACCGTCCTGGCGTTGCCGTTGCGGTGGCCCGCGAGGCGCAGCACATCGAGCAGGTCATCAGGCGCGGCCGCAGCGGCGGCAGGGCTGAGGCCCTGGCCGAGGAGTCCGCGGTACACCGGCCGAGGCATTGGGGTGCGCAGCACGGCTCCGCCGAGCACCGGGACGGTCAGCAGCGACAACGGCATCCGGACGGTAGCACCGGGCAGTGCGACCGCAGGGTCGCCGATGGCGACGAGCGAAGCGATCCGTCCCGGCCGGGCGGCCGCGTACCAGAGTGCGAACATCCCGCCCAGTGAGTGGCCCACGACCGGGGCAGCGGACAGTTCAAGTGCCTCGAAGAGGTCGTCCATCAGGCGCACGGTGTGGTCGCGCACGGCGCCGGGCCGGTAGGCCACCGGACCGGACAGGCCATGGCCGGGCAACTCGACAAGGAGGGCCCGATACCCGGCAAGGTCGGCGAGCCAGGGCGCCCAGACGGCAGCGGCGAGGCTCACCCCGTGCAGCATCACCAGCGGCGGTCCTGCTCCAACGGCGAGTACCCGCAGCCTTGCCGCGGCGAGGTCGAGGAACGACTCCTGGGGCTGCAGGCCACTGCGTGCGAACAGCCTGGTCTCGGCCTCCCGGATCCTGCGATCGAGGTTCATGCTTTTCTTCCCTTTCTCGCGCGCGGCCACCGTGGCCGGGCCGTTTGGTCCCGATGCGCCGTGGAGCCCCGCCAGCCACAGGCCTATCCGCGTGACGGCCCCGGTGAGCGGAACCGGCCCGCGCTGGTGGATCTCCATGCAAGGCTCGGTTGCAGCCGTCGCGGTGATGGGGACCGTGGTTTCCTGTACGGCCTTTGGACGTGGCCGCAGTCTCGGTGTGATCATCTCGGGCTCAGGGCACCCCGGTCGCGATCCTGCTCTTCGCTGGCTGCCAGGGCAATCTCGTGCTCCAAGGTGCTGGACCCGCGGCGGACAAGGCTGGCGTACACGTTGCGCAGCAGTCCGGCCGCCGACGCTGCCCGCCGGACCTCAGGTGAGCCAGGGACCCGGCGGTGCCGCCGTGTTTCCCTACCCTGTCTGGCCAGCCGGGCGGCCGCCGCCTCTGCCAGCATCGTGTTGTGCCGCTCCTTCGCGAGCGCAGCATGGATGTCTGGATGAAACATTGTGTTACTCCTTTAGCAAGTCGGCCCGGGCTGTGGTGGTAGCTTTCCGGTCACATTCCGTAAGGGCCGTTATTCGGCTTCGACTGGCGGCTCGTAGATCTCTGTGGTGGGGTGCCCGGCCTTGTCGTGGACCCGGAGTACCGCCTCTTTCGACGGGCCGGACGACGGGCAGAACACCTTGCCCGAATTCGGATCGAGCCACGCGTGCTCGAAGTGCACGCCCTCGGCCGCCTCGACGGCCAAGTCGCGCTCGTGCGCCTCGCGCAGCTGGTCCTCGGTCACGCCGACGAATCCGCTGTCCGCGTTCATGAACCTCGCCATACCAAATCTCCTCACAGTCATGGATCGGGATAATTTCAGCCCCAGTGAAAGGGCCTGCGACTCATCGGTCAGGTGCCTTAATCGGGCGAGGCCGGATACTTATTCGCGAATGCTGGATACTTACTTCGGGGAAGGTGGGTGAGGTGCCGGTTCGCGGCGTGCTCCAGTCCCTGGTCTTGGTCGGCCGGGATGACTATCTCGCCCCGGCTGATCGTTCTATCTCTCCTCGTCGTTTCTCTTGTGATTCGTTGTTACGACGACGCAGGGGCTCGGGCTGTGACAACGACGATGCCGAATGGCGTACCGACACTGAGCGGTAGATCGGGGCGGGAACCGATGTCACAGACTGAGGTCGTATGTCGTCGTAGTTGCATGACCATCCGAACGATGGTTGCCCTGGCGGTAATCGGGGCCACTTCGAGTTACGAGACATTAGGAGTATGTGCAACATGAGCAGCAAAGCAGTGATCAGCCTGACGACAGGCCTCGAGGATGCCGAGAAAGTGACGGTCGCGTTCCTCGTCGCGGTTGGAGCCGTCGAGACCGGGCGGGACACCGTCATGTTTCTCACCAAGGAAGCGGTGCGATTGGCGACTGGCGTCTTCGGGCATGCGATCGCATGCGATGGGTGTCCTGAACTGTCAACACTTCTCGGCCGCTACGCCGCAGCCGGTGGGAAGTATTTCGTCTGCCCGATCTGCTTCGACTCCCGGGGTCTCGACCAGCAGGAGCTGCTCGAGAACGCTGAGTTGAACGGAACGATTCCGCTGTGGCAATGGATCGGCCAAGACCATGCCGTCACGTTCAGTTACTGACATTGCCATGTTGAATCTGCACGGGCTGCTCGCCGATATCCCGGAAATGAAAGGGCATGCGCCTGGCAAGAACCAGGAGTATGTAAACGGCTGGGGCATTTTCGCCCTGCCATTCGATTCCGGTGACGTGCTCGCCCTCAGAGTGTTCCCGCAGAACGATTTCAGCCCTTATCGGGCTCTGTGGCATCGCGATCCGAGCGGACGTTGGGCGATCTACGTCGACGGCTCACGTCTCGACACAGCGTGCCCTCGATATTTCGGTTCTGTATGCGAGTACACGGGATTCGCCGGCATAGATGTGACGTGGACTGCTCGGAATTCGCTCCGGATCCGGATGACCGACCCGTCACTGGACTGGACCGTGACCGCACACTCCACGAGGGCGCTGACTTTCGTCAACGCTATCAGCGCGAAGCTTCCCCTAGCCAGTTGGCGCCCGCAAACGCTAGTCCGAGCCCGCGAACGCATGGCGCACCGACTCGGCATGGGCCACATCCAGCTCAACGGCGTGATGCCCAGCGGTCATACTGGCCATTTGATGCCAGAGCAGATGTTCTTCATCGACGAAGCGCGAGCGACGCTCAATGACGCGGACCTCGGACGACCGGTGCGGCTACCAAGTAACCCGACAATCGGAGAGTTTCGGCTGCCATCGCGGGGAGTTCTCGTGAAGGGCGGAGCGGTTTGGGACGTCTTGGATCCGGTCGAGTACGAACGCACCCGGGCAGCGACCGGCGAACCTGTCGAGCGATCATGACCCCCAAATTGCACTCAAACGAAGTTGCCATTGGGTAGACCGGCAACCTTGGAGAGCGAACCGCCGGGTACCGCGCCCACAACTCATAGCCTCGAGTAAGCCCCTGTGTCATGGCACACGTCTGACCACTGACAGCCGAGTCGCAGCGCAAATCGTCGCAGTGGGTGATACCCGCGATCTCATAATGGCGCACGTCCCACCCGCCACCGATCACGTAGTGGTCCCGCTGTCATCGGCAGACGTGCTGCTCGGCTCACTGCGGCTGGGAAGAGGAACGCGGCTGAGTTTCTCGGGGTTTACCACGAAGTCGATTTCGGTGATCCGTCCGTCGTCCACAGTGAACGCCATTACCCCGGCAATGCCGTCAGAATTTTCGAAAACCAGGCCAATAGCGCCGTTGACCCGTCGCGTCCAAGGAAACGCAGGGTGCTTCGCGGCCACGCTGAGCAGCAACCGCGCGACGTTCTCGGCGCCGATGACTGGCCGTCGGGCGACCCCGCTGACCAGGCCACCGCCGTCCGAGCGCAGCACCACTTCGGGCGCGAGCACCTTGACTAGGGTGTCGACACCGCCGTCGGCGCATGCGTTCAGAAATGCTTCGACCACGGCATTCTGCTGCTGGGCGTCGACGGTGAAGCGCGGAGCCCTCTCCCGGACACGGCCACGTGCGCGACTGATGAGCTGCCGACACGCCGCTTCCGAGCGTCCCACCGTGGCGGCAACCTCCTCGTAAGACAGGCTAAGTACGTCATGAAGCACGAAGGCCGTGCGTTCAGGCGGGCTCAGCGACTCGAGGACGACGAGCATCGCCATGCTCACCGACTCATCGAGAGTGATCCGGTCCTCCGGAGTCAGTGGGGCCATGCCTAGCCCGGCGTCCGAACCGACCAGGGGTTCAGGCAGCCAGGGCCCAACGTACTGCTCGTGGCGCACCCGGGCCGAGCTCAGATGGTCTAGACAAATCCGGCCGATCACGGTGGTCAGCCAGCCACGTGGCTCGCGGATCGTGTCTAGGTCCGCGCGCGCGAATCGCAGGTACGCCTCCTGGACAGCGTCCTCGGCATCGGCGAGGGTGCCGAGCATCCGGTAGGCGACAGCCGTCAGATACCCCCTATGCCCGTCGAACGCCGCAGCCGCTTCCTCTGCCGTCATCATCGCTGTCCTGCCCTCCACCAGGTTACTTATATGACGAGCCAGGTGCCGATCTTGTGACATCACGTCGATATTGCACCAACTCAACGCCCGCTACGCTCGGTCCCGTCCTACCCACTGCGAGTCCGATCGCCTCGGACGCCGCCGCCGGGCCGCGTCCACTATGCGCTCGAAGCCGTCGAGCACCAGCAGCAGTTCCCGTTCCTGCAGGTACAGCACCATCTGCTCGAACGCCGTCCGGTCGCCGCCTCGCCCGCGCCGGGCGATCGCGGCCGCGACGAGAGCGGGATCATCGACCGCGTCGAGCGATACGAAGCTCACGTCGTCGGCGAAGTCATCCCGCGCCGCGCGGGCCACCTCAATCGCCAGCCGGGACTTCCCTTACCCCGGTCGTTGGCGCCACTCGTTGCCGTTCCGCAATGTTAGGTCGGCTCGGCTGCGCCAGATAGCTGATGTCTTCTGGCCGCGGAGTTGGCGCTTGGTTGAGATGTCGCTGGGCGGAGCTGCATGCTCCTTGGGCTCTGTTATGTGTCGGCCTTGACGTACTGCACAACGATGACGCTCTGCCCGTCTGGGCTATCCGTGACCGTGTACCAGATGGTCAGGCCGTCCGACGGGAGATGGAGGCGGTAGGCACCTGGCAGCGGGTCTGCTTCGGGAAAGGGGTCGGCAAGCGCCGGGACTGGTTCTTCGAGCAGGTGAAAGATCGCCCTGTGGGCGGCGTTCCGAAGTGGCTGCGGCAGTCCTTCAAGCTCGTCCCAGACTCTGTCCGGGAAGCGGAGGACCGGGTCACTCACTAATTCCCCACGCCTCGGCCAGTTCTTCGCGGGTGAAGGTACGGCCTTCTCCGGAGTCGGACTTGATGCGCTTTAGAGCTTCACGGTCCCCAGCCTCACGCCGCAGGCGCCGGTTCTCTGCCCGGAGCGCGTCCAGCTCTGCTCGCGGGACCATAACCATGTCGTCGGCGTGGGCGGTCATGTGAACTCCTCACCATCTCGAGGGACGTTCATCCCCGAGTCTACTTATCGGGCACCACCTGACCCGTCAGCAGATCTTCGCGCCCTGTCGTCGAAGCTGAAGCCAGCCGAACCCCGCCGCCCACGGTCAGCCCACCGCCTCAGCATGGCGTGCCGTCGGTAGTCGTCAGGGTATGGCGGCCATCCGCGGGCCCAACGCCGAGGAATGCCCATGGAACCCTGCTGGCCGCTGTCGTCCCGACGCGGCGGCGTCACGGGCCGGACAGGCCGTATCACGCCAATGGCGGCAAGCCCGCCGCCGTGATGTCAGCGGCACCGTGGTGCCCGGCGCGCGGGCACTATATGGAGGATGTCAGAGTCATTTCCCGAACTCGCCCAGGCTGTGCTTGAGCATGCTCAGGCATGCCGCCGTCACGGCGTCGAGTTCCACCTCGACAGCCGACTCGCTAGCCCGCGCAATGGCGGAAGTCGACCGCGTCCTCCTGATCGCGACCAGCGACTTCCAGGACCGAATGCAGCAGCACCAGAACGTCATCGATGCCGCGAAAGCCGCAGGCGTCAAGCTCCTCCTCGGCTTCACCAGCCGCTCGCTCAACGACATGGTGGGCCCGGAGAACGCCATGATGCGCGATTACCTCCAGACCGAGGCGCTCATCCGCGAAGGCGGCGTGCCCGTGCTGATTTTCCGCAACGCCCTGTCTCTAGACCCGCCGCCCGTCTCCCTCGGCGGACCAGCAGTCTTCACGGCCGACCACCCGGGCCGGGAGCTCACGGACGCGGCGCCGGACCCGGCACGTCTCCTCCAGCACCGCGTCGGTCATCTCGAACGGCACCTGCCGCGTCAGCTCGCCCAGGTGACCCGGCGCGAACCGCCCGCCGGCCGACGTCGACGAGTTCGTCGAGGCGCTGAGCCGGGTGGCGGCCGGGGGCACCGCCCTCGGCCCCGAGGTCGTTACTTAGCTCATGGGCGCCAGCCGCCGTACCGGCAGGCTCGGCACGCCGCCAGAGAACGCGACGGGCTCGCCCTGATGGCTGAGGGCCGCTCCAATGCCGCGATCGCCGGGATCCTGGTGGTTCCGAGCGGTCCGTCGAGAAGCACGTCGGGAACATCTTCAGCAAGCTCGGCCTGGCACCCTCGGACCCCGGCCACCGCCGGGTGCTGGCCGTCCTCCGGTACCTGGAGTCCTGAGCACCCTTTCGGCATCCTCGGTCCCCAGCGCCTGGTCGAAAAAGGCCGGCACCCCGGCATCAGGCCCTCCACGACGACCTCCCTTGACAAGATAAATGAGTATAGTCATAATTGAGTGTAGTCAGAATGATACGCGGGCCGAGCCAGGAGAAGGACTTGCCGGAGCGACGCCAATCGTTAACACGCCTAGGGAGAACCACCATGAGCACGCGGAACACCTCGACTGAACCTGTCATCAGCCAGTACGCCAAGGCGCCGGCGCGCACCGTGACCGCTGGCGGCGTCACCTACGCCTACCGGGAACTGGGACCGAAGGGCGGAATCCCCGTCGTTTTCTTCGTCCACCTCGCCGCGACCCTGGACAACTGGGACCCCCGGATCATCGACCCGATCGCCGAGAACCGGCACGTCATCACCTTCGACAACCGCGGCGTCGGCGCATCAA
>JBAUAY010000975.1:0-2049 GCA_049676235.1 Streptosporangiaceae bacterium | reverse complement strand
ATATGTAAGAGTCCGGTAACCGTGTCGCGCGGCCTGCAGCGACGGTACGCCGAACCGGCCGGGGCCGTCCTAGCATTTCCCGGACCTGCCGGGATCAGGCCCCTTCCTCGCTCGGGCCGTCCCAGTTGGCCGCGAGCGCCGCGATCCGCCTGGCGGCGTCCGACAGTGCCAGGCCGCGGCCGACCGCCATCCCAACCAGGTAGGCGGTGAGCGGCGCGGCGGGCCTGGCCACGCCGTGGGCGACGTCGCGGGTCAGGTCAAGCACGGCCCTCAGATCGGCGGAGCTTGGGTCGAGCCCGAGATCCGCGCAGACCGTGGCCGTCCATTGGTCCATGGTGCTCATGAAGGCAAGCCTACGGCCGTGTGCCTAATATCAGGGCAGGAAGCCGCCGTCGGCGGACAGGTTCTGGCCGCTGATCCGGCCTATCCCTCGTGACCCGCCCGTCACCAAGGCACCTTTACCGTGCAGTGTCCCCACGTCATCGCTCCTGCCGGGTTGGTCGCTTTTACCTTGTCCCTGATCGGTGAAGATATCGTCGAATGGTGGCGAGAACCGACCGGCACGCGCACGGCCCGGCGTCTGGTGCGGACGCCAGGTGGCTGTCCGGTGCCCTGGCGCTGATCGTCGCCTTCATGGCCGCGGAGGTCATCGCGGGCGTGGCCGCGCACTCGCTCGCGCTGATCTCCGACGCTGCGCACATGCTGACCGACGCCGCGTCGATCGCGCTCGTGCTGGTCACCGCGCGGCTGGCCGCCCGGCCGCCGGCCGGCGGTTACACCTACGGCCTCAAGCGCGCCGAGATCATGTCCGCACAGGCCAACGGCATCACGCTGGTGCTGCTCGCCGCCTGGCTCGGCTACAGCGCGATCCGGCACCTGGTGACGCCGACCGCGGTGAACGGCGGCACGGTGCTCGGCGTCGCGCTGGCCGGCGTGGCGGTCAACGTGGCGGCCACGCTGCTGATCGTGCGGGCGGGAGGCGGCCACGGCGCACCGCGGAGCCTCAACCTCGCCGGGGCGTTCACGCACATCGTCACCGACCTGTACGCGTTCGCCGCGACCGCGGTGGCCGGGGCGGTCATCTTGCTGACGGGATTCGACCGGGCCGACGCCATCGCCACGCTGGTCGTGGTGGCGCTGATGGTCCACGCGGGCACCGGGCTGATCAAACAGTCCGGGCGGATCTTCCTCGAGGCGGCGCCGGCCGGACTGGACCCGGCGGCGGTCGGCGCGGCCATGGCGGTCCGGCCGCACGTCACCGAGGTCCATGACCTGCACATCTGGGAGATCACCTCGGGCATGCCCGCTGCTTCCGCGCACGTGCTGGTCGCGCCGGGCGAGGACTGCCACGCGGTCCGTGCCGACCTGGAGGCGTACCTCAGCCGCGAGTACGGCATCACGCACGCCACGCTCCAGGTCGACCACGCCGGACTGCCGGCCGCGCCCGGGGTGATCGTGGCCAGCGAGCAGCATTGCGACGACGCGCACGGCCCGGCCTACCGTCCGGGCGACGGCCGGTAAGCGCGCAGGTGCTCGGCCAGGAAGCCGAGCAGGGCCGCGCCAGGCGGCTGGCCGAACCACCGGGCGTGCCCGATCAGGTACTCATAGGCCAGGTCGGCGTGGGCCGAGGAGACCACTACGCCGGTGAAGTAATCCGCCTCGGACAGCGCGTACTCGAGGTGGACCACGGGCAGCAGCCGGGGTAGCGCGGCGGCTTCGGCGTCGCTCAGCGGCCGCACCGTCTGGTACCCGTCCAGGATGACGGCCGCGACGGCGAGGTCGGCGGTGGCGGTGCCGGTCTCCGGCAGGTCGAGCCAGCTCACCACCGCACGCTCGAACGCCAGGGCCAGGTCGTGCACGGCGAACGTCCGGTTGGCCAGCCCGAAGTCGAAGATCCCGGCCACCCGGGCGTCTGGTGCGGCCGAGGTCCAGGTGAGGTTGGACGGGTGCCAGTCGCCGTGCCCCCACTGCCGGGGCAGCGCGGCCAGCAGCGGCGCGGCGCCCCGGATCAGCGGGGCCAGGTACGCCTCGAAGTCCGCAGGCCAGTGC
>JBAUAY010000974.1:0-1959 GCA_049676235.1 Streptosporangiaceae bacterium | reverse complement strand
CTCAACCACGGGGCTCTCAACGCGGGGCTCAGCACAGGCAGACCCTTGCGATCTCCTACAGGGGGTAGTACCGCACTATTGTGCCGCATCGCCCTGGGTGACCTGTCTCCGGGCCGGCACCGTGTAGTAAACCCCGGTGAGCTGGTCACCCGAATAGGTGAAGCTGGTCACGCTGCCCAGCGCGCACTCCCGCGTGGCCGGGTTGTGCCATAGCCGCTTTTGCTCGGCCATCCGCCGGGTCACCCAGATGGGCAGCTGATGGCTGACGCACACCGCTTCGGCGCCGGCTGCCGCTTCCCGGGCGGTCGCCATCATGGCGAGCATCCTGGCCGCGACGTCGTGGTACGGCTCGCCCCAGGACGGCCGGAACGGATTGATCAGGTACGGCCAGTGCGCCGGGCGGCGCAGCGACCCGTCGCCCACGCCGAACTTCAGGCCCTCGAAGTGGTTCCACGACTCGATCAGCCGGTCATCGGTCACGATGTCGAGCCCGAGCCGCTCCGCCATCGGGCGCGCGGTCTCCTGGGCCCGCTCGAGCGGGGAGCAGAAAAGTGCCACCACCGAACGTTCGGCGAAGAAATCCGCCGCGGCGCTGGCCATCGAGCGGCCGTTCGCGGACAGGTGGTATCCGGGCAGGCGGCCGTAGATGATACCGGCCGGGTTTTCCACCTCGCCGTGCCTGAGCAGGTGGACGATGGTTGTGTCGGACATAGCCCGGCCAGCTTACCCAGTCATGGCCGGCCTTACCTGCCGCAGCGCATCGCGGACCTTCCCGGCCACGTGGCCGGGGTGGTACCGCACGACGAACGCGGGGAAACGCAGCACGCGATACCCGTCCAGGGTGAAATCGTTGTCGCGTTCCGTGTCCGCCCAGTACTGCGCGGCGTCCATGTGATGAATTCCGTCCACCTCGACGATGAGCCGGGCGGCCTCCCACACCGCGTCGAGCCACCGTCGGCGACCGCTGGCATCGGGTCGCTGCGCCTGCCGGTCGGGCTTGGGCAGCCGGTGCCTGCGGAGCAGGCGGGTGAAGTCGAGCTCAGAAAGCGCCTGCGCGCCGCCCGCGATGTCATCGAGCGTGGCCTTGATGACGGCCCGCCTGGGCAGCCACTGGTTCCGCGCCACGACCGCCGTCAGGTCCGCCACCCGGACGAGCCGTTGCTGCACCCCCGCCGCCAGCACGGCCTGCGCGCCTCGGTCGGTGACCATCCACGCCGCCGCGTCCACCAGTGACCGCGCGATCCGCGTCCGCGGCGGCTGCCGCAGCGGATGAACGTCGTCTCCGCCAAGTAGGCGGGAGTAGTGCACGACCAGCGGCAGGCGCGGACGCCGTCTCCTGACGGGGCAGAATGCCGGGACGAGAACGTGAATCGGGCGATCCGCAGGCTTACCCAGGTCGGCAAAGCCGGTGAGGCCTTCCAGCGTCGCGGCGGAAAGACCGGCGAGGGCTGCCCCGGGCCCCCGCCCACAACGCCGCGAGCCGCAGGACCTGGATCTCGGTGAGAGGGCCAGACTGGGCGACTACTACTCCCCGGCACGGCTGCTGCCAACGGCCCGAGGTGATCCGCCATCGCAGTGCGTCGCGCGTCAGGTACTTCATGGCGGAGTGGACGGGCAGCACGCCATCCTGGCCACTCAGCAGGTCAGCCAGTCCGGCATCGTGATCGTGGGTAACCGCCATGCAGGCAGCCTCTCCCGCAAACCGTTGCCGCGTCACCCCCTGCCCGCAGCCTGTGGATAAGCCCGCTACTCGCGTCAAACCTGTGGATAACCTCTTGCGTTCGCGCCACTCTCATGCGGCATCCCCCCTTTGTCTACGGTTACGGGGGTTATAGCACCCAAAACTGCAGACAAATCGGCGGTAACGCAGCGGCGCGGGGCGAGGCGGGAGCAGCCGCAGCGAGCCGGAGGAAGCGCGGCGCGGCGCGGCGGGAGCAGCCGCAGCTAGGCGCGCAGCGC
>JBAUAY010000973.1:0-6217 GCA_049676235.1 Streptosporangiaceae bacterium | reverse complement strand
CTGCTGGCCGGCGGCCCGGGCGGCTGGGTGGCGGTCGGCCCGCAAGCCATCTGGACCAGCCCGAGCGGCCTGGCCTGGACCCTCGCCGCCACCCACGGGGTCAGCCCGCAGCTGCCCGGCGACTCCGTCTGGGTGGTCACCAAGACCGCCGGCGGCTTCCTGGCCGCAGGCACCGGATCGGCGAACGACGCCGGTCGCGGCGCGACGCAGGCGGTGATCTGGACGTCACGGGACGGCGTGACCTGGCAGCGGATGACCGCCGCTCAGCTGGGGCTGGCCGGGCCCGGCGAAACCGTGCTGAACATCTCGTACGCCACCGCGCAGGGTAACGCGACGGTGATCTCCGGCACGGCGGCCAGGGACGGCACGTCTTACGACGCCGCGTGGCTGAGCACCAACGACGGAGCCGCGTGGACCCGGGTGACGATCCCGGCCGACCACGGAGCCGGGACCGCGATCACCGGCCTGGGTTTCGACGGCGCCGGGCTCATCGCGGTCAGGCCAGGACGGACCGCGAGCGGCGCCGCCGATGGTATCGCCTACTTTTCCCCGAACGGGCAGGCATGGCAGTACTCGGCCACGATCGATCCGGTCGGCGGGTGGAGCCCCAGCCTGGTGAAGGGCAGCGACTACGGCTTCGTGGTCACCGGTACCAGCGCCTCGGGCCAGCTCGTGGGCTACACCAGCACGGGCACCGGCACGACCTGGCTGCCGACGGGTCTGCTGGGCAACGCGGCCGCTCAGTCCGTAGTCGGCGCGACCGTCGCCTCGGCCGGCACCATCGTCGCGGTCGGGTACACGGCCGCCAGCAAGCTGGGCCAGCAGCCCGTCTTCCTCGAGGCGAGCACCGACGGCAGCGTGCGGCCGGTCCAGCTGGCCGGCATCGCCGGGGCCGCCGTCCCCGAGATGGCGATCCACAGCACCGCGGTGGCCGACGGCGTACAGATCGCGGTCGGCAGCGCCAACGGCTATCCCGCGATCTGGCGGAAAACAACCGGCGGTCCCTGGACGTTGGTCTCCTCGTTGGCGCTGATCCAGCCGCTGGCCGGCGCTGACCTGGGCCTGCGCGCGCTGACCAGCGTGACGCACGGGCCGGCCGGCTGGCTCGCCGTGGGCGCGCCGGGACCCGTCGTTCTGACCTCGGCCAACGGCACGGTCTGGGGGGTAGCCGACGGGAACATCGGCCAGGACCTGACCGGCGTCTCCGCCGTCGCGGCGACCTCCGGCCCGGCCGGGTACATCATCGTCGGCAAGCTGGTCGCCGCGGGCGGCAGTTGCGTCGCCGACGTGTGGTGGTCACCGAACCTGACCAGCTGGACCCGCGCGCACGACGTGAACGACACGACCGGTTCGAGCCAGGTGCTCGCGGTCGCCGCGGGCGCGCACGGATTCGTCTCGGTGGGCTCGCACAACGGCAAGCCAGCGGTCTGGACGACCGCCAACGGGCGCTCCTGGAAGACGATCGTCCTGCCGGCGCCGGACGGGGCCGCGAGCGCCGTGCTCCAGCAGGTCGCGATCAACGGCAACCGCGTGGTCGCCCTGGGTCAGGCCACGCCGGCGGCTGGCTCCGGGGCCAGTACTACCGGGGCTGGCACCGTGCCGTTCGCTGAGCTCTCGGTGGACGGCGGCGCTACCTGGCAGCAGATGCCGTTCGACTCGCCCGGGCCTGACACTACCTTCACCGCGCTGACCGCCGCAGGCCCGGCCGGCTTCAGCGCCGCGGGCCTGTTCGGCCCGCCCGGGCAGCAGAACGTGGCCGTGTGGACGTCAGCGACCGGCGTCAGCTGGAAGGCGTCGCAGTCCAGCGGCCTCAACGGATCCGAAGCCTGGCAGATTGACGCGCTGGCTCCGTCCGGCTCCGCGGTCGCAGGCATCGGCACCATCATCACGCAGCAAAGTCAGCAAACCGTCACCTTCGCGCTGCCTCCCGCTCGCTAAGGCACTTCCCGTGTGCCTCAGGGACCTAGACCGCTGGCCCGACATAACTCCATCCGGTCGAGGATCTGGCGGACCAGGTCCATCGGGGTGTGCGGGTGCAGGAACGCGAACCTGGCCACCGTCTCGCCCTCCCACGCCGACGGCGGGATGAAGGCCACCTGGTCCTGCAGCAGCTGGTCGGCCCACTCGGTGTACTGCTCGGAGTCCCAGCCGCGGCGGCGGAACAGCACCACCCCGAGTTCCGGCTCGCGGATCAGCTCCAGGTTGTCCCGGCCCCGAATCTCGTCCGCGGTCTGCCTGGCCAGCCCGATCGCCGTCTCGATGGCCTCGGTGTAGGCATCAACCCCGTGTACCGACAGCGAGAACCACAGCGGCAGGCCCCGGGCCCGCCTGGTGAGGTGGTAGGCGTAGTCGGTCGGGTTCCACTCGCCCGGCCGGTCGTGGATGACGTCCAGGTAGGAGGCGTCCTGCTTGTGCACGGAACGGGCCACCGGCGGGTCCCGGTACAGCAGGGCGGCGCAGTCGAACGGGGCGAACAGCCACTTGTGCGGATCCACGATGAACGAGTCGGCGTGCTCGATCCCGTCATACTTGGGCCGGACGCTCGGTGCGAACAGGCCGGCCCCGCCGTAGGCGCCGTCCACGTGGAACCACAGATCGTGCTCGCGCGCCACCGCGCCCGCGCCCGCTAGGTCGTCGACGATGCCCGCGTTCGTGGTGCCCGAGGTAGCGACGATCGCGGCCAGCGAGCCCGGGTCGCCGTCGGCGCCGATCGCCGCCCGCAGGCCGGCGCCGGTCAGCCGGTGATCCTCGGCGCGCACGACCAGCGGATCCATCTCGCAGATCCGCAGCGTGTTGATGATCGAAGAGTGCGCGTCTTCGCCGATCGCCACCCGCCAGCGCCGGCCCGATCCGTTGACCGCCGTGGGCCCCGCCTTCCGCTTGGCCACCTCGCGGGCGACGACGAGGGCCGACAGGTTCCCCGCCGAACCGCCCGAGACGAAGCAGCCGCCCGCCGTCTCCGGCATCCCGGCCCGGTCGGCGATCAGCCGCAGCACCTTGTTCTCGGCGTAAATCGCGCCCGCCGCCTCCAGCCAGGAGATGCCCTGGATCGACGCGCAGGAGATCAGCATGTCGAATAGCAGCGACGCCTTGGTCGGCGCGGCTGGGATGAAGCCGAGGAAGCGCGGGCTGTCCGCCGAGATGACGGCCGGCGCCATCACCGACGCGTACACGCCGAGCACTTGGTCGGGATTGTGCGGTTCGGCGCTGGGCATTCCTGCCAGCGCCGCGTCGAGCTCGGCCGGGTCCCTGGAACCCTTGTCCAGCGGAACCGGGTTCAGCCGCAGCCGGTTCTCCGCGTAGGCGAGCACTGACCTGATCATCGACTCCGTCGTCGGATCCACACTGTGCATGGGCGAAAACGTAGAGCCTCATCGGGGCGCACCGCAAGGACATCAGGCGCGGCAGGACCGCCCGGTGGTGGCCTTACCGCCGGTATTCGGCCAAGATTGGCTTGCCTGCGGGAATTGGAGGACACCAGTGACCAACCCAGACAAGCCGATCCGAAGCGGTCAAGGTCCGGAGCATCCGCTGGATCCGCTGACGGCCGACCAGATCCGGCAGGCGGCCGCGATCGTGCGGCGCGATCGCGGGGTCGGCGGCACCTGGCGGTTCGCCTCGATCGAGCTGAAAGAGCCGGCCAAGGCCGCCCTGCCTGCTCTGGAGGCAGGGCGGCAGGCAAGCCGGGAAGCGATCGTGGTCTGCTGGGACCGCACGGACGGCCAGGCCTACCGGGCGGTGGTGTCGCTGACCGGCGATGACGTCACGCAATGGGAACACCTGCCCGGCCAGCAGCCGAACATGACCGCGGATGAGTGGCACGAGTGCGACGAGATGCTCCGCGCCCATCCCGCACTGGTCGAGGCGCTAGCGCGGCGCGGGATCACCGACATGTCCTTGGTGCTGACCGACATGTGGGCCTACGGTGCCGCGCTCGTCCCTGAGCGCTACCGGGGACTCCGGCTGGGCTGGTGCGACGTCTGGTCCCGGGCCAGCGAGCAGAGCAACCCGTACGCTCACCACGTCACCGGCCTGCACCCGGTGGTCGACCTGAATACGATGACGCTGCTCGAACTCGAGGACAGCGACCCAGGCGACCAACCCCCGAACGTGATGGGGGAGTACCTGCCGAGGCTGATTCCCATGCCGCTGCGCGAGGTGACGCCACTGGAAATCAGCCAGCCGGCCGGGGTCGGCTTCACCCTCGACGGCTACCAGCTGAGCTGGCAGAACTGGCAGCTCCGGCTGGGGTTCAACCACCGCGAGGGCCTGGTGCTGCACCAGGTCGGGTTCCGCCAGGCGGGGCGGCTGCGGTCGGTCGCGCACCGGCTGTCGTTCGCTGAGATGGTCGTGCCCTACCGGGACGCCAGCCCGGACCACTACCGGCGGACCGCGTTCGACATCGGCGAGTGGGGCCTGGGCTTCATGACCACCTCGCTGGCCCTGGGCTGTGACTGCCTCGGTGAGATCGCCTACCTGAACGCGGTGGTGCACGACTCCCGCGGCGAGCCCCGGACCATTCCGAACGCGATCTGCATCCACGAGGAGGACAGCGGGGTCCTGTGGAAGCACGTCGACGAGCGGGCCGGCGTCGAGGTCAGGCGTGCCCGGCGGCTGGTGATCTCCTTCCACGTCACCGTGGCCAACTACGAGTACCTGGTGTACTGGCGGTTCTACCAGGACGGGAACATCGAGTGCGAGGTCCGCGCGACCGGGATCCTAGTCACCTCGCATGCCGACGCGCCGGGCAGCCGGCCCGCCAACGGGACGCTGGTCGACGAGCGCACCTACGCGCCCTTCCACCAGCACTTCATCGTCGCCCGGCTCGACCTGGACGTGGACGGGCCCGGCAACACGGTCTACGCGTCGGAATCCCAGCCGGCCAAGGTCGGCGATCCCGACGACCCGTACGGGCTGGGGCTGGTGGTCAGGAGCACCCCGCTGCGCACCGAGGCCGAGGGGAAACAGGACTACGACTGGAGCACGCAGCGCGGCTGGAAGGTGGTGAACGACAATGTACCGAACGGACTGGGTACCCCCGTCGGCTACAAGCTCGTGCCCTCGGCCGCGTTCCCGTCCCTGCTCGACCCCGCCTCCCCGGCGCATCTGCGGGCCCAGGTGATCGGCCACACGCTCTGGGTGACACCCTACCGAGAGGACGAGCGCTGGCCGTGCGGCGACTTCCCGAACCTGAGCGAGCACGACTCGGGCCTGGCCGTCTGGACCGCGGCCGACCGGCCCATCGAGAACACCGACGTGGTGCTGTGGTACGTGTTCGGCATCCACCACATCACCCGGCCCGAGGACTGGCCGGTGATGCCCAGCGATATCGTCTCGTTCTGGCTCAAGCCGTTCGGGTTCTTCGATCGCAACCCAGCCCTGGACGTGCCCCCCAGCCACCCGGACCTGTAACGCCAGCCGGCCGGTGAGGACCAACCATCACCACCCGACCCTAAAATAGATCGAGCATTCTGGAAATGGATTGCTAGTTTTATCGTTCAAATGTAGTCTGGAGGCAGACACCGGGAAGCAGCAGCCGAAGACCATGCGGCCCCGGGTCGCAAGGGAGCCGGCCAGCGATTCAGCGGCCCTCCCCACCCGGAAAGAAGCAGTGCCATGACCGCAACACCCCCGCAGGCGACCACCAGCAGCGCGCTGCCACCTCCCTCACCCAACGGTTCCGCCCCGCCGCTCCCGCCGCAAGCGCCCCCGCGCCGACCCACGCGTACCCGGATCAGCGCCATCCGTACCGGACTGATCGTGGGCGTGGCCGCCCTTACCGTGTTGATGATCTTCATCATCCAGAATGCCCATGCGGTGGACATCAGCTTCCTGGGCGCGCACCTGCGCCTGTCGCTGGCGGTGGCGCTGCTCCTCGCCGCCATCGCGGGTGCCCTGGCGATGGCCGCCGCCGGAACCGCCCGGATCACCCAGCTGCGGCGGATGATGCGACGCAACCGGCGTAACCCGCAGGCCGGCTAGAGCAGCCCGGACAGTCCCGCCCGGCAACACCGCCAACCGACTACCACGCACCCCTCACGTACGTCACTGACTAAGGAGTCGGTTATGGGCATCATCGCCTGGATCGTTCTCGGCCTCGCCGCAGGCCTGCTCGCCAACATGCTGATCCCCGGCAAGAGATCGCAAGGCCTCTTCCTCACCTGCCTGATCGGCATCGCCGGGGCGCTGGGTGGCGGCTGGGCGGCCACCGAACTGT
>JBAUAY010000972.1:0-3642 GCA_049676235.1 Streptosporangiaceae bacterium | reverse complement strand
GCCCGGTTGGTAGTGGCCGACCCGCCGCGCGCCGGGTTGGCCCGCGAGGTCATCGACTACCTCAGTGCGGCCGAGCACGGCGCGGCCAGGTTCGCCTACGTGTCCTGCGACCCGGCCACGCTGGCCCGCGACATCGGCCTGCTGGTCGCCCGCGGCTGGGTCCTTGCGGACCTGCGCGCGTTCGACGCCTTCCCGATGACCCATCACGTCGAATGCGTTGCCACCATGGTCACGGATTCAGCGAAGGCACCGCTATCCGGATAATTCCGGCGAGAACGTCCACCTCAGCCGATTCACTAGCAACGTGTGCACCAGCGAGTACGACGATGGCGGCTTCCGGCTCGATGGGACCATGACCGTGGACAGTTTCCACCCCAATGACGGGGTTTTCAGTCCACGATAACGGGATAGCGCCGCCGCGGGCGGATCAGGTGCTTGGCTGCGCGGGGGATCCCGCGTCGGTGGTTCGGGTGACGTAGTAGCCGAGACCGGGGATGCGGGTCAGCAGGCCCTCGTCTTCCAGGGTGCGCAGCGCCTTGGCGCATGTCTGCCGCGCGTGCCCGTACTGCTGGCTCAGTGTGGTGATGGAGGGCGTGGGCATCCCGGGGGCAAGGGTCCCCTCGGCGATCTCCCGGCGCAGCCGTGCGGCCAGTCGCACGTAAGCTCTTGGGTCCGATTCGTCGCTTATCGACACTCTCGTACCGTACTCGATTGGCAATATTGCCAATCGCAACGCTTCGACACTAGTCGAGATTAGACGAGGTGGCTAATAGTGCGTTAACGTCGGAAACCATCAGGGCCGCCACGGCCATGCATAGCCAGATCCCTAGGCAGGTCATGATCTTTTATTCGTGGACCGCGCTGAGCGATAGCGGCTCGGCGGCACTAAGCGCGAGCGACTGGGATGCACTGAGCACGAGCGACTGGGATGCACTGAGCGAGGGCGACTGGGATGCGCTGAGCGAGGGCGACCCGGCTGCGCCAGGCGACAGCGACCCGGGGTCGGCCAGATCGCCGGTCGCCATGGGCATCACCGATGATCGCGGCCGGGCCATGAAGGCGGCCGAGGAGACCCTGAGGTCCGGCCAGGCGGTCATGGTCATCATCGAGGCGGTGCGCCCGGCCATGGCCGCACATACCCTGGCCCCCTGCTACGTCCGGACGGGGGTGGGATGGCTGGGCCGGTGCACCGAAGCTGGCGAAGTGACCTGGAACCGGTTCTTCCTGCGGGCCAATCCGGACGATCAGAAGGCCGCTGGCAGGATGGGACCATGAAACTCAGGATCTTCACTGAGCCGCAGCAGGGCGCCGATTACCAGACGCTGCGTGCCGTGGCGCTCGCCACGGAGGAACTCGGGTTTGACGCGTTCTTCAGATCCGATCACTACCTGGCGATGGGCGGCGGCTCCGGGCTGCCGGGGCCGACGGACGCGTGGACCACGCTGGCCGGCCTGGCCGTCGAGACCAGCCGCATCCGGCTCGGGACGCTAATGAGCGCGGCGACGTTCCGGCTGCCGGGTCCGCTCGCGATTACGGTGGCGCAGGTCGACCAGATGAGCGGCGGCCGGGTGGAATTCGGCCTGGGAACCGGCTGGTTCGAGGCTGAGCACACCGCCTATGGCATACCGTTCCCGCCGCTCGGCGAGCGCTTCGACCGGCTCGAGGAGCAGCTCGCGATCATCACGGGGCTGTGGGGAACCGGAGTAGGCGAGGTGTTCTCCTTCGAGGGAGCGCACTACCAGCTGCAGGACTCGCCGGCGCTGCCCAAGCCGGCCCAGCGTCCCCGTCCCCCGGTTCTCCTAGGCGGCGCGGGCGCGCGCCGCACGCCGCGACTGGCCGCTAGGTTCGCCGACGAGTTCAACGTGCCGTTCCACACCGTGCAGGATTCGGCCGGCGCGTTCGAGCGCGTCCGCGAGGCCTGCGAGGCCGCCGGGCGCTATCCGGCGTCCATGATCTACTCGGTCGCCCAGACGGTGTGCTGCGGGAAGGACGAAGCCGAGTTCCGCCGCCGGGCTACAGCGATCGGCCAAGAGCCGGACACCATACGGGAAACCGGCCTGGCCGGCACGCCGGGCGAGGTGGCGGCCAAGATCGCCGAGTTCGCCGAGATCGGAGCGGAACGGGTGTACCTGCAGGTGCTCGACCTGGGCGACCTGGACCACCTGGCGCTGATCGCCTCGGACGTTGCGCCGCAGGTGTAGCCGTGAGGCGTCGCACCGGCGGGCGGCACGCACCACGGCCCGTTCGGGAGGAATTCAGCTAAAGGCGCGGCGGGCAGCGGCGGCACCGGCCGCACTGGCCGTCCGGAAGCCGTAGGTTCCCTGCTCGCGCAGTTCGGTGGCGGCGGCGGCGAGTGCCCCCAGGGCCGCGAACGCGAACGAGCCGCCCACCGAGATCCGGCTGACCCCGGCCTCGGCCAGTTCGGCCACGGCCGGGACTCCGTCCAGGGCCAGTACGTTGACCGGCCGGTCCACCTCGCTGATCACCTGGCGGATGTCCTCGAGACGGCGCAGGCCCGGAGCGTACAGAACGTCGGCGCCGGCCTCCTGGTAAGCCTGCAGCCTGGCGATCGTGTCCGCCAGGTCAGCGCGATCATGCAGGTAATTCTCCGCGCGGGCGGTGAGAACCAGACGGCCAGGGCCCGCGTGAGCGGTCTCCGCCGCCGCGGCGATGCGTTCAGCCGCCAGCTGGAGGTCATAGATGGGGTGGTCGTCCCGGCCGGTGAAATCCTCGACCGAGGCGCCCGCGAGGCCGACCTGGATCGCCAGACCGATGGTCTCCGCCACGTCAGCCGGTTCGTCCGCGAAGGCGTTCTCCAGGTCGGCCGAGACCGGCAGGTCCGTCGCCGCGACGATCACTGCGGCGTGCACCAGGGCTTCTTCCCTGCTCACAGAGCCATCGTTACGGCCCAAGGTGGCCGCGAAACCCGAACTCGTGGTGGCCAGAGCCTCGAACCCGAGCGACGCGAGGAGCCTGGCCGAGCCGAGATCCCACGGATTGGGCAATAGGAGCGGCTCGCCCGCTCGGTGCAAGGCCAGGAACCGTTCCGCTTTGTCCGCCTGAGTGATCATGCACATAACGTATCGCCGACCACCGACGGCGGCTGAGCCCGAGTAGCTCTCATTGATGGAAGATGCCAGGTCAGTGACGCTAGCGATAGTACGTGCCTATGCTGATTCTTGGTCGGCCGGTGACGCTCCGAAACGACGGCCGTAATGGTTATAGCTGGCCATATGGCTTGCGGGCAGGTAACCGCGATGCGATCGTTGAGCGGTGCGCTCTAACACCGCCACCACCAGGAGGGTGCGCCTAGTCATCATCCTGGCGGTCGCGGCTGCCGTGACGGTCATGCTCGGCGCCATGTTGGTGGCTGCGAGCGTGGTCATACGGCTTTTGACCAAGCAGGATCCTACCAATATGACCCTGCTGGGGATGGACCTGGTCGCGGCGGGCGTCGCGTTCGGGCTAGTGGTCCTGGTCGTCTTCGCCATCACGCGGATCGGGACAGCCGGAAGGTCCCGGCCGCCTGAAGGTACGGCGGATCACCGGAGAGGGACCGTCGGCCCGGAACCGGCGGTATCCCACGGGCCCGGCAAGTCATCAGGGCACGGCACACCGCAGGCGCACCGCCAGGACCGGCTC
>JBAUAY010000971.1:0-5795 GCA_049676235.1 Streptosporangiaceae bacterium | reverse complement strand
CCATATGTACGCGCACACTGCTACGCATCGACCCACAGTGACACACCCTGATACACGACGTGACGAGAAGGAAACGGCCCGCCGGGCCGCGTTTCCGCAGCTAGCGGGCCGTTTTCGCAGGTGGTGGCAGGTGTTGGGTTCGAACCAACGTAGGCTGAGCCGACGGTTTTACAGACCGCTCCCTTTGGCCACTCGGGCAACCTGCCGTGTGCCGCCAGCGCTGGCGGCACAGAGAAGGATAGCCCAAGACGAGACCAGACGGTTAGCCGGCCGCATTTCGGCCGCACCGGACCCGGCGCCGCGGCGCGTTCGGCGTGACGTCCTGCCCTGCCGCGTCTAGCCTGGGAGCCGTGGCATCCCAAGAATCCTCCTTTGACATCGTGTCCAAGCTTGACCGCCAGGAAGTTGACAACGCGCTCAACCAGGCGGGCAAGGAAATCGGCACACGATTCGACTTCCGCGGAGTCGGCGCGTCCATCGCCTGGTCCGGCGAGCATGCCGTCGACATCCGCGCTAACAGCGAAGAGCGCGCCAAGGCCGTTCTCGACGTCTTCAAAGACAAGCTGGTCAAGCGCGGCGTATCCCTCAAGACCCTGGACCCGGACGACCCCAAGCTTTCCGGCAAGGAGTACCGGATGAGCGTGGCCCTCAAGGAGGGCATTACCCAGGACAACGCCAAGAAGATCTCCAAGATCATCAGGGACGAGGGCCCGAAGGGCGTCCGGGCTCAGGTCCAGGGCGAGGAACTTCGGGTCTCGGCGAAGAAGAAGGACGATCTGCAGACGGTCATCGCGCTGCTGAAGGGCAAGGAGTTCGACTTCGCCCTCCAGTTCGTCAACTACCGCTGAAAGGTACCTGCTCTAGACCCCTGACCAGGGTCTTTAGCAGGTAGTACGTCGCTCGGGGCACACAGACAGGGCTGACGGCGAGGGCCAGGCCTAAGGCCAGGCCCGAGAGGCGCGCGGCGAACCTCCTGACTCAGGGGCTGCCGCCCATCCGGCTAACTATTTCATCGCGGGATAGGCCGTGCTGCAGCATCCATGCCGCGAGCCGATCGATATCAACCGGATCAGGCAGGTCCCGGCACGCCTCGTCAGCTAGGTCTGGGCGATGCAGGCTATGCAGCACGTCGACCACGTGTTGCCTGCTGTATTGCGGCATGGCGATCACCGAGCCTCTCCGTGTGTCGGCCCCGACACCACCGTGGCGCATTGCGTCAGGCCGGTGGCGGCCCTTGGAAGCGGATCGCTTCCTGTGACTACCCCTCGGTCTGAGCCTAACCGGTCGTCGCTCTGGCCTTGACGGTGCTCTTGGTCGTCCCGGGGGGCGCGATCGCCAGCCTGCCTGCACGCGGCTATGAGCGCTGACCACCGTCCATCCGGCCGAAGCGCAGGAACGCCGTGAGTGCCGCGATTACCACCGCCACCCCGACGCCGAGGTACAGCGTGTCCAGCCCGCTTTTGGACTCGACCGTCACGACCACGAAGCTGACCGCCGCCACCAGGATGATCATCGAGATGACCCTAGCCTTAAGGTCGTCGAGATCGTGCATCCTCAGCCAGCCGGGCAGTCGAACGCCTGCGCCACTGGCGCCGATCGTGCCGATGAAGAGGTCATACAAGCCGAAGGCCGCGATCATGAGGGTCGCGCCGATCAGGAACAGGTCCGTCAGGAGGAGCAGGAAGCCCAGATTATGGCTGGTCAGCTGGGGGGCGTCCACGACATGGGTCACTGACCTGACAAACACGTCGGTCCCGTAAGCAAAGGATGCCATGGCGGAGAGCAGGAGAACGATCACCGGGACGACGACCACGACCCGGGACAGGCTCAGCCCCCGCTCGAACCGTCTCCCCAGCCGTGGCCAGGGGTTCTCAACCGTGGATGCGTCAGCCAGGTTCCTCTCGGCGGTGGCCGCCTCAGCCTGCGGTGGGCCGCCCTTGACACTGCCCAATGGGGTCGGCTCGCTTCCCTCATGCGGCACATCAGCCATGCCTTGGACTCCTTCCCGCCAGGCACAAGCGCCCGGGCCGCCACAGCCGCCGGTGATGTTGACCGCCAACTGCTGTGCAGCAGCCCGCGCAGCAACCTCGGATCCGGCTCACATCTCGTGACTGTAACCGCCGATACGCAAACTGGCATGCGGACGCACCCCAGGGCAGCGGTATCACCTGGCGAGGTCTCAGATGGCAATGAGGTGGTGGCCGCCGGGGCGGCGCGCGATCGCCGGGTGGCTTGAGTAATCCGCCTTCATGGCGCGCTGGAGAGTGGGGTAGACCGCGAGCAGCGGGTGGATGTCGGCGAATTCGGTGATCCGGTGCAGCGGCCCGCCGGGCCGGATCGCGAATCGCACCTGTCCGCCTCGGGCGGTGGCTTTGCGGTGGACCTTGAGCAGATGCCGGATGGCTGAGCGGTCGCGGCATGCGGTGCAGGTCAGATCCGCGATGACGACGGTCACGCCGGGTGTGAAGGCCGCGCTGATCTGTTCGGCGGCCTGTTCAGCGGTGGCGGCATTGATCTGGGCAGGAAGGGTCACGATAACGGGCGGGACGCAGGTTTCTTGGCCGGGCATATCTGTTCCGCTCCTTCCGGCAGGAAGAGGGGCCGCGCGGCGGGGCGGCACGGCCAGGCGCGGGGAGGGCCGATGTCAGAGTCCAGCGCGCTCGAGGTTCTCATGGCACGCCTTTCCATCAAACGAAAGGGCGGGAAGCGCGCGGGGTCTGGACGAGCTATCCCGCTTGTTGCGATCCTGGGTCCAATTGTTGCGGTTCTGGGTCCAAGACCCAGTCTTCCCGGCGGCCGGGCCGATGCAAACCAGGCCGAGATCGGCTGCCGCCCTGACAGGGCACATCGAGGGCACATGGGGTCGCAACTCGCCAGGTAACACAGAGAAAGCGCGGGAACCAAATTCGATGGCCACCGGGCCTTCCGGTGCATAGCGCCTGGTTGCCCCGATCTGCGGGGCAGTTGGTCAACTACGGTGACCGGCTACCTCCGCCTCGGCTCAACGGCGGTAGCCCGCCAGCGCCTCTAGGCGGCGGACTCGCTCGCCTGCGGGCGGGTGCGTCAAGAACAGCCGGGCGAAGCCCTCGGGGCGGAACGGGCAGGCGATCATCAGGTGGCCGACCGAGGTCCGCCGTCCGTCCGGGGCGAGCGCCAGCTCCGCCGTCCCGGCATCGATCTTGCGCAGAGCGCCCGCCAGGGCCACCGGATCGCCGGACAGCAGGGCGCCCGTCGCGTCGGCCCGGTACTCGCGCTCCCGGGTCACCGCCAGCCGGATGACGAGCGCGGCGACCGGTCCGAGCACCAGCATCAGCAGCGTCTCCAGCAGGCCCAGGCCGGAGCCGGCGCCTGAGGCCACGGAGCCAGCAGTCCGGCCGGAGCCAGCGGAGTGACCGGGACGGGCGAACCTGGCCAGGCCGACCGGGGATGTGATGACGGTCGCCAGGCCCGCGGACACCGATGAGGCCAGGATGTCCCGGCTGGACACGTGCGCGAGCTCATGCGCGAGCACGCCGCGCAACTCGGCCTCGTCAAGCGCCCGGAGCAGGCCCTCCGTGCAGCAGATGGTCGCGGTTCGCGGGCCGCGGCCGACGGCGAACGAGTTCGGCTGGTCGGCCGGCGATAGGTACAGGCGAGGCACCGGCAGCCGCCCGGCCTTGCTCAGCTCCCGGACCAGGCGGTAAAGCTCGGGCTGCTCCACCTCACTGACCGGCCGGGCCAGCATCGCGGACAGCGCCAGGCGGTCGCAGCAGGCGAAGACGGCCACGACAAGCACGACGGCGATCCCGATCGCGACGACCGCGCCGCCCGCGCCGGCCGCCGCGACCCCGAGGAGAGCACAGACTGCGATCAGCAGCAGCACCGATGTCGCTAGCCCGGCGGCCGCGCCAGCCAGTTCGGCTGCCCGCAGCGCGTAACCGCGCACAGCCATCTACCTCCCAGTGGCCACGCTAGGGTCCCGGCAGTGGCATGATGACAACGTTCCCGCAGGCGCGTGACCACGTCCCTAGCCGGGGCACCAGGAGCCGGAGCGTGCGACGCGAACAGCGGAATACGCGCTGACGCCTGGCGACGAGGTTCTTACCGGAATCTGTCACAAACTATATTGACGGCGCCAGACCGAGCACGGCCTGGGAATATCCCGGGTCGTATAGGCGTTACCGCGCCTGTTGCGGCGTAATATTTGTACCGTCCTAACTGATGCCCCATGCCGTGGGGGGTGGTGCCAGGTGAGTGCCCGGCCGCGGCGTGCGGAGGAGGTCTTCCAGCTGTGACCAAGCAGGTCCAGAAGCTCGATCATGTCATCATCAGGTTCGCGGGTGATTCTGGTGACGGTATGCAGCTCGCGGGAGACAGGTTCACCCAGGAGACGGCGGTCTTCGGCAACGACCTGTCCACCCAGCCGAATTTCCCGGCGGAAATCCGGGCTCCGGCAGGCACTCTCGCCGGCGTATCGAGCTTTCAGCTGCATTTCGCTGACCACGACATCCTGACGCCGGGCGACGCGCCGGATGTACTAATCGCGATGAACCCCGCTGCACTGAAAGCCAACATCAAGGACCTGCCGCGGGGCGGCGACCTGATCGTCAACACCGACGAGTTCACCAAGCGGAACCTGACCAAGGTGGGCTACCAGGGCAGCCCGCTCGAAGACAACTCACTCGAGCCGTACCACGTGTACGCGGTGCCGATCACCTCGATGACCGTCAAGGCCCTGGAGGCCTTCGACATCACCAGGAAGGACGCCGAGCGAGCGAAGAACATGTTCGCGCTCGGGATGCTCTCCTGGCTGTACGACCGGCCCGCCGACGGGACCCTCAGCTTCCTCAAGGCCAAGTTCGCCGGCAAGCCGGAAATCATGCAGGCCAACGTGGCCGCGTTCCAGGCCGGCTGGAACTTCGGCGAGACCACCGAGGCCTTCTCGGTCAGGTACGAGGTCATGCCCGCGCCGCTGGCGCCCGGCACCTACCGGAACATCAGCGGCAACACCGCCCTGGCCTACGGGCTGGTCGCAGCGTCCCAGCTGGCCGGGCTGCCGTTGTTCCTCGGCTCCTACCCGATCACCCCGGCCTCGGACATCCTGCACGAGCTAGCCAAGCACAAGCGGTTCGGGGTCCGCACGTTTCAGGCGGAAGACGAGATCGCCGCCAGCGGCGCGGCCCTAGGCGCCTCCTTCGGCGGCTCGCTGAGCGTCACCACCACCTCAGGCCCCGGCATGTTGCTGAAGGCCGAGACGGTCGGCCTGGCCGTGTCGGTCGAGCTGCCGCTGATCGTCTGCGACATCCAGCGCGCCGGGCCCTCTACCGGCATGCCGACCAAGACCGAGCAGGGTGACCTGCTGGCGGCGATGTTCGGCCGGAACGGGGAGTCGCCCGTTCCGATCGTCGCGCCCGCCAGCCCAGCGGACTGCTTCAACGCGGCGATCGAGGCGGCCAGGATCGCGGTCAAGTACCGGACCCCGGTGATCCTGCTCTCCGACGGTTACCTCGCCAACGGCTCCGAGCCGTGGCGCGTGCCGGCCACCGCCAGCCTGCCCGACCTGAGCGCGGAGTTCGCGTTCGCAGAGCCGCCCGGCCCAGCTGATGGCGGGACCGCGGGCGAGTTCGAGCCGTTCCGGCGGGACCCGGGAACCCTGGCCCGGCCCTGGGCGATCCCGGGCACTCCGGGTCTGGAGCACCGGATCGGCGGCATCGAGAAGGCCGACATCACCGGGACGATCTCCTATGACCCCGACAACCACGACCGCATGGTCCGGCTGCGCCAGGCCAAGATCGACGGGATCGCGGCGGACATAC
>JBAUAY010000970.1:0-2419 GCA_049676235.1 Streptosporangiaceae bacterium | reverse complement strand
CTCGTCCAGGGCGGACGCAGTAACGGCGCCCGCGTCGCCTGCCGCACCGCCGTCGCGGTGGGCGCTCGCGCGGTGATCGCATTGGCGTTTCCGCTGTGCCCGCCGCGGCGCTCGTCGGCAGCCGCGTCCCGGGTCTCGGAACTTCACGCCGCGCGCGAGGGCGGGGCCGTGGTGCTCGTGGTGAACGGGGAACGTGACCCGTTCGGGATTCCCGGTGCTGAGGATGCGGACCGCGTGGTCGTGGTGCCGGGGGAGACGCATGCCCTGAAGGGTCATCGCGCGGCGATCGTCGCCGCTGTCACCGAGTGGCTGCCCACCGTGCTGTGACTGGCCGCGCGCCCCTGGCCGGAGCCGGGCGGCGAAGGATTAAAAAAGGGTTAAAGAGAGTCGTCAGACTGGCATCCTGGGCGAACCCGCGAGATGCCTGGACGGATCAGGCCGCTGGGGCCTGCCCGCCGTGGCCGTGGGTCACGCCTATCGGCCGGTCGAAGGCAGCGAGGTCGGTGGGCCGGTGCGGTGCGATGGACTCACCGTCAGGTAGTAGTTCCCCGGTGTCTTCGAAGATCACGACGCCGTTGCAGAGCAGGCTCCAGCCCTGCTCCGGGTGGCTAACAACAGTATGCGCCGCTTCCCGGTCCGGAGCCGAAGGCGCCGGGCAGGGCGGCGAGTGTGGGCACATATCAGTGCCTCCTGGCTTTCTCATTTGTATTCTCAGTTGATGATAGTGTGCCGCAGCTGCTGCGCGGGCGGCCATGGCTCATGCCGACCGTTTTCACGATCGCCATCTGTAGCTTCCCGCTAGTTACCAACTGACATTTCTGACTACTAGTAGTTACTTTGCTGTTTTAGGTGCCGTGTTGAGCAAAACATTGGCCTAGACCAACTGTGCTCCTTCGAGCCGCGTCGCGCAAGCGACACGCTCAACTGCAACAATCGATTGCTATCCATACGCCCCCCTGGGTGATCTGGCCGCAGCTTGATCGCCCCCTACATCTGGAGACGTCGACCCCTGTCCGGTGGTTCACCGCGAAACGTCAGAGTTTGATCACGCGGACCCCGGCGATGGGTTCGCGTGAGGAACTCACCTGGCTGCCGTCCAGGATGAGGCGAAGAGCCCGCGGGCGGAACAGCCCGAGGCGCGGGCCGGGGGAGCGCTAGACGGCCGGGTTGAACGGGACGGCCGGGATGTCGTTCAGGCGGTAGGTCTCGCGCAGCGTGAGCAGATGCTCGGCTTCGGCCGTGAGGGCGTGCACGTGCGGCTTGGCCATCCCCTTGCGCCGGTAGATGCGGTCGTCGTAGCCGAGCGGCCCGATCGCCGCGCGCCGCGCCGCGTAGGCGGCCCGCACCGCCGCGGTGAGCGCGGCGTCGAACTCATCCGCCACGCGGCGTACCTCGGTGACGGGGGCGTGCCGGGCTTGCGCCTGCCGGAGCCGGTTTTCCGCCTCGCGGGCGGCCTCGAGAAGCTCCGTGCGGCGGGCAGCAAGCGCCGCGTCGGCCTGGTACTGCTGCTCCGCCTCGCTGCTCGGCTTCGGCCGGCCGATGACCCCAGGTCTCATGACCACATAGGGTACGCGGGCCATCGGTCCGCCCGCACGGCGGGTGAACCTTCAGGCGAGGCTGGCGGCCCAGCTTGAGTGCAGCGCGGCGTACTCGCCGTCGCCGGACATCAGCTCGCCGGGCGGGCCGTCCTCGGTGATCTGCCCGCGGTCCAGGACGAGGACCCGGTCGGCGATCGCGACCGTCGACAGCCGGTGCGCGATGATGACCGCGGTCCGGCCGGCGAGCACGGTGCGCAGCGCGGCCTGCACCAGCCGCTCGCTCGGGATGTCCAGCAGCGACGTGGCCTCGTCGAGGACCAGCACGGCCGGGGCGGCCAGGAACGCCCGCGCGAACGAGATCAGCTGGCGCTGCCCGGCCGACAGCCGGCCACCGCGCTTGCCCACTGGGGTGTCGTAACCCTCGGGCAGTGCGGCGATGAAGTTGTGCGCGCCGATCATCCGGGCCGCGGTCTCCACCTCCCCGGCCGACGCGTCCGGCCGGCCGAGCCTGATGTTGTCCGCGACACTCCCCTCGAACAGGAAGTTCTCCTGGGTGATCACGATGATCTCTTCGCGGAGCACGGGGTCGGGCAGCTGGCGCAGGTCGACCCCATCCAGCGTGATCCGGCCCGAGCGGGGGTCGTAGAACCGGCCGAGCAGCCGCGCGATCGTCGTCTTGCCTGCCCCGGTCTCGCCGACCAGGGCGACCGTCTGCCCGGCCGGTATGTCGAGATCGAGGCCGGGCAGGACCAGGTTGTCCCGGTAGCCGAAGGTCACCGCCTCGAACCGCACCTGCCGCCCGGCCGGGGCCGGGGCACCTTCGCCGGGGCCCGGAGCCCGGTCGGCCGGGGGCAGGTCGGCCGGGACCAGCGCCCTGGCCC
>JBAUAY010000969.1:0-2091 GCA_049676235.1 Streptosporangiaceae bacterium | reverse complement strand
GCTGCAGCGCGCGCTCGGCGCGCAGGACGTCGCCCCGGGTGCCGGACGGGGCAGGGTGACGGCGGTGCCGGGCTTGGTCGAGCAGCTGACCAGCCGTGAGCTGGAGGTGCTGGAGATGCTGGCGGCGGGCCGGTCGACCCAGGCCATCGCGAGCCAGCTCGTGGTCACCCTCGATACCGTCAAGAAGCACGTCAGCCACGTCCTGGGCAAGCTCGGCGCAGCCAACCGCACCGAGGCCGTCACCCTGGCCCGGGAACTGGGCCTGATCCCCTGACGGTGAGCGAGAAAACAGTTCGACGGCTTGGCCGGATCCTGGCACAGTGCCCCATTATGGGTGACTTCGATCTGGTGACCGCCGCGGACATACGGCTCATGCAGAGCCTGGCGCAACGCGTCACCGCGATCCGCCCGGACTTGGTGAACAGCGACGCGTCGTTCGGGGAGCTGGCCTGGATCTGGGGCAAAGGGCACGCCTCTGACGGAGGGACCTGGCCGCGTCGGCTGTGGTTCTCCGGCGACGCGCTGGTGGCGTGGGGCTGGGCCTATCTCCCGCACCAGGTCAGGCGGAGCGACGGGTCGGTGACCGACGTCACCGGCGCCTACCTGGGGTATCAGGTCCACCCCGGCCACGCTGCGCTGGTTGACGAAGTGATCGGCTGGTATGACGCTGCGGCGGCGGACATCGAGCGCACGGTAACGCCGTCGGCAGCCGACGAGTTCGCCCTGACAAGGTGGGCAGCGCACGGATACCAGACCGACCCGGCCTCACTCGGCGACACCGGCTCCTGGACTCAGCTCAACCAGCGGGACCTTACCGATGTGGAGCAGCCGGTGCTGCCGGACGGGTTCAGTTTCCGCACCGCCGATGAGGCCGGACCGGAGGCCGCGGTCCAGGCGCACGTGGACGCCTGGGCTCCATCGACCTACACAGCCGGGGGCTACGAGGGCGTCCGGCAGATGGCCACGTACCGTGGCGACCTCCACGTGCTGGTGGAGGCACCGGACGGAACCATGGCCGCGTCCACGATCATGTGGCTGGATGAGGCCAACAAGACCGCCGAGTTCGAGCCCGTCGGGACGCATCCGGGCTACCGGCGTCTGGGGCTCGGCACTGCGATGCTCCTGCACGGGATGCATCTCGCGCGAGAGGCCGGGGCCACTCACATGACGGTCGCCTGCCTGGGTGCACCGGGGCACCCGCAGGCGCGCGGGCTGTACTACGGAGTCGGGTTCCGGCAGTTCACGAGGGACGCACCGCTCATCAAGCCTGCGCTCTAGATTCGCGTCGTGCCCGGGTCAGCTTCGATGATGGCTCTCGGCCTGCTGGGGGGTCGGCCGCGGGGTCTTTTCTCGGTGGTGATCGCGCCGTGGGTGAAGATCTGGCCGCCCCAGACGCCGTATGGTTCGTGGCGTTCGACCGCGCCGGCCAGGCAGATCTGGCGTATCGGGCAGGGTTGGCAGTATGCCTTGGCGTGTTCCAGGTCGGCCGGCAGGTCCGAGAACCAGAGCTGCGGGTTCTCGCGGCGGCATGGCAGCGGGTCATCCAGTGCCGTTGCCTGCGTGGTCAGCAGGACCAGGGAGCTGGTCATGACCTGCTACCGGCCGGGGACCGGCGCGGCGGGGTGGTGGCTGCCGGACCGCTGCCGGTCGGCACCGGGACGGCGGCGGCGGGTGATCCGGTGGGCGTGCACGATGTCCGGGTCGCGCGGGTCGGCGGCCAGCGGCTCTTGCCGTCCGCTGGCCGGTCCGCGATGGCGCTTGGCCCTGTGGATCTGTTTCATGTGAGGCCTCCTCAGAGATAGGACTCGCCGCTAGCGCTGCTGTCATCGGCGCTGGACAGGTCGGTGAGCCGACGGTAACGAAGGCCCGGCATGCGGGGCGTCACTCGAAAGTGGACATGCCGGGTGGAATCTTCCGGGGCGGCGAGGGCACGGAAGTGCCGTCGCATTCGCGCTCGTCGTGCGCGGTTGCTGGCGGAGATACCGGGCAGGGTGAGGGACATGGCTGAGCCGCCCTTCGCGGCCCCCTCGCAGGTGGCCTGCGAGCGGGATGTCTTGCTGGCCACCAAGCTGCACCTGCCCAGGCCACGGC
>JBAUAY010000968.1:0-8223 GCA_049676235.1 Streptosporangiaceae bacterium | reverse complement strand
CGGAAGGTGCGCTCGAGCACGACCGGCGCGTCGCGGAATGCGGCCTCGATGTCGCCCTGGGCGAAGGGCCACTCGAAGCTCTTGTTGCCCGCCTCGTGGACCTTGGGCGAGGCGTCGTCCAGGGCCGTCCTGATGTCGAGCACCGGCGGAAGCTGCTCGTAGTCGACCTCGATGGCGGCCACAGCGTCGGCCGCGGCGTAGCGGTCGCGGGCCACCACGCAGGCCACCGCCTCGCCGACGTACCGCACCTCATCGACCGCCATCGGCGGGTGCGCCGGGATCACGATGTCCGGGGTGACCGGCCAGGCGCAGGGCAGGCTGCCCTGCTCGTCGGCGAAGTCCGCGCCGGAATAGGCGGCGATGACGCCCGGCTCACGGCGGGCCGCGCTGACGTCCACCGAGGTGATCCGCGCGTGCGCATACGGGCTGCGCAGGAAGGCGATATGCAGCATCCCGGGCAGCGTGATGTTGTCGGTCCAGTTGGTCTGGCCGGTGATCAGGCGCTCGTCTTCCTTGCGCAGGCGGGCCTTGCCGAACTCCCCGGCCTGCGCCTCACGTGCCTCGGTCTCCGCGGTCATTCGCTCACTCCCGCCTGGGCGGCGCGCCGTACGGCGCGGACGATGTTCTCATAGCCGGTACAGCGGCACAGGTTGCCTTCAAGACCCTCGCGGATCTCCTCGTCGCTGGGGTGCGGATTCTCCCTGAGCAGGTCGGACGCTGCCATGATCATCCCGGGCGTGCAGTATCCGCACTGGAGCGCGTGCTCCTCGTGAAAAGCGCGCTGGAGCGGGTGCAGGCCACCGTTCGCCAGGCCCTGGATGGTGGTGATTTCCGCGCCGTCCGCCTGGACGGCCAGAACGGAGCAACTCTTGACCGACTCTCCATCCAGCAGCACCGTGCAGGCGCCGCAATTCGACGTGTCGCATCCGATGGGAGTCCCCGTCTTGCCCACGACTTCTCTTAGGTAGTGGACAAGCAACATCCGAGGCTCGACGTGATCCGCATACTTCACGCCATCGACGGTGACGGTGATCTCTGCCATGCGATCTCCTCCCCTAACGAGCAGGACGTATTCCTGGTGCAAACCTAGGACTACCAGCCCCCATTGCACCAGTACCAAGGAGGGTCCCGATTTTGGACACGCGAAACTAACGCCAGCTCAGCGCATTCAGACCAGGAAACCAGATGCCAATCGACGAGTCGTATCGCAACCTATAGTTGCGCTAGTAAATTGTAAGTTGCCCCGTTTAATTGGACCTCGGGTAAATGCAGAATTTCCGGGCGTCACCGAGGATCCAGGACCGGCTCCTGGGCCCGCCCGGCCGGGCGCCCGCCGTTGGGGACCAGCGGTCGCTCACGATCGTCTCCGGTCAGCCTGGGATCCGCTGGATCTGTCGGCTCAGCACGACCTTGCCGGTGGCTTTGCGCTGGGCGATCGCGCGCAGCGCGCCGCGGGCGTCAGCGAAAGGGTATGGCTGGACCGGAGGATCGTGCAGCACTCCGGTCCGGCGCAACTCGATCAGCCGGGCCCACAGCTCAGCCACCGTGGCCGGCTGCTGCTCGAAGAACTCCCGGGAGGCAACTCCCAGCACACCGGTGTTGCCCAGCAGGAGCCGGTTCACCTTGACGACGGGAATCTCGCCGGCGCTGAACCCCAGGACGAGCAGCCGGCCTTCCGGTGCCAGGCTGCGCAAGCTGTCGGTCATCCGGTCGCCCCCGACCGGGTCGACCACGATGTCGACCGCCCGTTCCCCCAGCAGGTCGCGCACCGCAGCGAGCCAGTCGCGGCTGAGTACGGCGTGATGTGCACCGCACCGCAGCGCGAACTCCCGCTTCGCCTCATCGCCCGCGACCGCGACCGTGCGCAGCCCGAGCGCTCCCCCCAGCTGGATGGCGGCGGTGCCGACGCCGCCAGCCGCGCCGTGCACGAGCAGTGTTTCACCCGCCTGCGCCCGTGCCCGCCGGACCAGCGCGAACAGGCCCGTCAGGTAGTTCAGGGGAACGGCCGCGGCCGCCTCGAAACCCATGTCCTCCGGCACAGGCAGCACCCGCTCCGCCGGAGCGCTGATGACCTCCTGCCAGCAGCCGTGCGGGAGCAATACCGCCACTCGCTGGCCCGCGGCCAGGCCCAAACCGGGCCGGGCCGACCGGACGGTCCCGGCGGCGTCCATACCGGGCGTATAGGGAACGGGCACTTTCATCTGGTACGCGCCCGTGGTCTGCAACAGGTCCGCGAATGACACGCCGGCGGCGACCACGTCGATGACCACGCCGCCGTCGGCGGCCGGCTCCGCTACTTCGGTCCACAGGACATCGTCAGGGCCCGTGAAGCCCGCGATCGTATGGGCGAACATCCACCACTCCTACCCAGGACGATAAGCCTCACCGGTTGACTTCCACTCCGCCCTGGGGGCGGAGATTCCCGCCTGTCACGGCGCTTCCTGGCGTGACTTCGGGTGGGTTCCTGCTTCGCTGCGCTGTGCCGGGGCGGGCCCTGGTCTTATCTGCGCTCTGCAGGCTGTCACCGCCAGTCCGGCGGCCTTGGCGACGTTGACCGCCGCGTTGATGTCCCGGTCCAGCCACGCCCGGCACTGCTGGCACTGCCAGGCACGGACGTGCAGCGGCTTGGGGCCGTCCTTGACCCCGCAGGCCGAGCACGTCTGCGAGGTGGGGATGAACCGGCCGATCCGGTGGAACTCCCGGCCGTACCGCCGGGCCTTGTACTCCAGCATGGCCGCGAACGCTGACCATCCGGCGTCGTGGACGGACTTGGCCATGCGGGTGCAGGCGAGCCCCTTGACCGCCAGGTCTTCCACGGCGACCGCTTGGTTGTCGCGGATCAGCGTGGTGGAGAGCTGGTGGTGGAATTCGCGCCGCGCGTCAGCCACCTGCGCGTGTGCCCGGGCGACCTTGACCCGGGCCTTATCCCGGTTCCTGCTGCCTTCTGCTTGCGGGACAAGCGTCGCTGGGCCCGCCTGAGTTTCTTCTGTGCCCGCCGCAGGAACTGCGGGGAGGCGATCTTCCGGCCGTCGGACAGCACCGCGAAGTGGGTCAGGCCCAAGTCGATGCCGATCACCGGTCCCGTCACCGGTCCCGCCTCGGGCACGGTGACGGGCCGGGTCGCGATGACGAAACTGGCGAAATACCGGCCCGCGGAATCCCGGATCACGGTGACGCTCGAGGGCTCAGAGGGCAGATCCCGGGACCACCGGACCGGAACGTCCCCGATCCTGGGCAGCCGCAGCTTCCCGCTGGCCAGCACCCGGAACCGGGCGTTGGCCGTGAACCGGACCGCCTGCCGGTGATCCTTGCGGGACTTGTAGCGAGGCGGCCCGGTCTTCGGGCCTTTCCCGGTGACCGACGCGAAGAAATTCCGGTACGCCGTGTTCAGGTCCGCCAGGGATTGCTGGAGCACCACTGCGGAAACCTCGCCCAGCCATACCCGCTGCGGAGTGGCCTTGGATGCGGTCAGCCGGGCCGACAGCTCCCCGTCGGTGACGTACGGCAGCCCCGCCTCATACGCCTGCTCCCGGATGCGGAGGCTGTCGTTGAACACCACCCGCGCGCAGCCGAACGCCCTGGCCAGCGCCGCGCGCTGGCCCGGCGTGGGATAGAGGCGGTAGTTGTACCGGAGCTGCATATCTAGAACATACTTCCGTTTTATGGCTTAGTAAAGGACATCAACACTGGCAGGCATCGTGTCTTCATCCTGCATGCCCATTTGTGTTCCTCACCATGTACCGGCACAAGGTCCTCGGTCCCGCTCACCTGGAGCGGATGCAGGAGATCATGCGGGACGTGTGCGCGGACTTTGGTGCGGAGCTGGCCGAGTGCAACGGGGAACCCGGCCATGTCCACCCGCTGGTCAACTTCCCGCCCACCGTGGCCATCTCCCAGCTGGTCAACTGCCTCAACGGGGTGTCCTCCCGCCGGCTGCGGCAGGAATACCCGGACCTGCGGCAGCACTACTGGCGGGCCAGACGCCTGTGGTCCGGGTCATACTTCGCCGGATCGGCCGGCGGGGCACCTATCTCGGTCCTGCGCCAGTACATCGAACAGCAAGACCCGCCGCCCTTGACGGCTCACGTCCGCCCGCCTTCACCACCGGCCTGAAGGCCGGCGCACCGGCGGCCATCTTGGTAGCGAGCAGTAGAGTCCAGCCTCCGCCGGTGAACTTTGTCCGCGTCCGGGCCGTTCCAGGGATAACGTCAGGGACACGGGCTCCGTCCAGCGGGCCGGAAAAGAGGCAGCCATCATGAGGCGGGTCGTGCTCGTCGGCGTCGGGGTCCTCGTCACGCTGGCCGGAGTAATCTTCACGCTGCAGGGCGTCGGCGTCCTAGGCGGGAGCGGCATGTCCGGCGTCACCTTCTGGGCCGTGGCCGGACCAGTGATCGCGCTGGCGGGCCTGACTATAGCCGCCATCGGCCTGCGCCGCGGGCTGGCCTCCTAGGCCTTCGATTATGCTTGATATATGACTGGCATGGCGACACGGCGATTTTCTCGCCTCCCGGCCCACGATGGGCCGCCGGGAGGCGTTTCGTCGCGTTAAGACGGCGACTTCGCCCAGGTGAGCTCGGGGCCGGGAGGGATTCCCGGCCGCATTCACCTCGACAAGGAGTCACCGTGTCCAGTTCAGTTCCTTACCTGAGTCCTGCGCAGCTGCAGGCCGCCCTCAGCATCCGCGATCTCTCCGACCCCCGGGAGGGCCCGCACGCCATCCAGATCCTCATCGACCGGGCCGTCGAGGCGCTGGCACGCGCCTGGTCCTGCGAGGTTCGGTGGTGCCGGGGCCCGAAAGTCGTGCCGGTCGCCGATAACTACGACCGCCTGGGCTACGGGCCCGGCGCAATCACCAGGGAAGCTCGTTACACCCGCTACGTGAGCACCGGGCAGATGCTCCGCAGCCATTCCAGCGTCATGGTCCCGCCCGCCCTTCGCCAGCTCGCCCGGGATCAGCTTGCCCGGGAAGCCGGCGACGACGTTCTCCTGGTCTGCCCGGGGATGGCGTACCGCAGGGACGCCATCGACTGGCAGCACAGCGGGACTCCTCATCAGCTCGACCTATGGCGGATCACGCGGCAGGCCATGACGGACGCGGACCTGGACGGGATGATCTCGCGCCTGCTCGGCGCGCTCGTCCCGGAACTGCCGTACCGCCAGGAGTCAAGAACCCACCCCTACACCCGGCACGGCCGCCAGGTCGACGTGCGGCAGGGTAGCCGCTGGGTGGAAGTCTGGGAATGCGGGCTCGCTCATCCCGGCGTGCTGGCCGCAGCCGGGCTCGCCGGCCACAGCGGCCTGGCCCTGGGCATGGGCCTTGACCGGATGCTGATGCTGATCAAGGGCATCCCGGACATCCGCCTGCTCCGATCGGCCGATCCCCTGATCGCGGACCAGATGCGTGACCTCGCCAGGTACCGGCCGGTCTCGTCGATGCCCCCGATGACACGTGACCTGTCGGTCGCGGTAGCCGAAGACGAGGACGAGGAGACTCTCGGCGACCGGGTCCGCGATGCCCTCGGCACTGAGGCGCCGTGCGTCGAGGAAGTCCGCGTGCTTTCCGCTACCGCCTGCGACCGGCTGCCCGCATCAGCGGCCCGCCGCCTCAGGGCCCGGCCCGGCCAGAAGAACCTCCTCGTGCGCGTCGTCCTGCGGGACTTGGAGAAGACGCTGACGAACGAGGCCGCCAACTCCCTCCGTGACCGGATTTACCTGGCGATTCACCAGGGGACGGAGTATCAGTGGGCTCATCAGGGCGCGAAGCCAGCCGCCGCGTGAGCGGCTGCGCGAGCATCGCCTGGCCCGCTGGCGGTAGCTTCGTCCTGTCCGCCCGATCACCAGGCGTCCGGCTCGGGACGCTGCTGACCGCAAACGTGAGGCCAAATGACCGCCGTCCTCGATCACCTCGCCATCGGCACGCCGACCCTGACCGACGGATGGGAGCTTTTCGGCGGCGTTCTCGGCGGAACATGGGTCTACGGTGGTGACTCCCCCGGCTACTGGTGGGGCCAGCTGGAGTTCGCCGCGGGACCGAAAATCGAGCTGCTGACACCCACCGGCGGCCCCGACGCGGCGTTCCTGGAGCGTTTCCTGGCCACCCGCGGTGCCAGCCCGCACCACTTCAACTTCATCGTCACCGACATCGAGGCCACACTGACCCGGATCCGGGCCCTCGGCATCGAGCCCGTCCAGGTCAACCTGGGCAACCCGAACTGGAAAGAGGCGTTCCTGCACCCGCGCGGCGCCCACGGCATCGTCATCCAGGTCGCCCAGCAGGCCGGTTCACCACGGGTAGCGTCGCCGCGAGAGCTTCCCGAGCCCGGCTTGCCGGCCTTGTTCGACCTGATCGAGCACCGCGTCAGCGACCTAGCCGGTGCGACGCGGCTTTTCCGGGAGGCCCTGGACGGCCGACTCGAAGCGGGCACCGACGGCACCGCGGAGCTGACCTGGCCCGGCGGCAAGCGGATCAGGCTGGTCCGCCAGGACGGCCTGCCGCTCGGCGGGTCGCTGCACCATGTCCGCTTTACCCGCGCCGACGGCGCGTTCAGCGCCCAGGACCGGGAACGCGCGGGACTGCTGGCCAAGCGCCTCGGCCTGGCGGTGGAACTAGCCAGCTAGAGCCAGCGGAGGCGGCGCCCCGCGGAGCGCCTGGTGCCGTCCGCCGGGATGGGCCCGCCGGTGCGGGCGGCCTCGCGTCATTACGCTGTCCCAGGTCCGCGGCGCCGAAATCGCCAATATGACCCCAAGCGCGGCGCCGCACAGTCACGATGGTGTCGGAGGCAGGATCTGCCCAGCCAGGCAGCCTGCGGATCACAAGGCCGGGCGACCAAGCCGTCCGGGCGCGCGCCACAACGATCCCTGCCGCCGGCAAACGGAGGCTCCAGCGGTCGGCCATACACGACGCGGAAGGATCAGCATGCGGCGTTCTGCGAAAAGGCTTTCCCTCCTGGTGACCCTACTTGTCGCCGGGTTGCTGGCGGCGGGATGCGGGGGGACCATCAGCAGCTCGATCGGCAGCTTGCCGAGCCGGACCGCGACCGCCCCAGCCAGGCCCAGCGTCACGGCGGCCCCCACCACCCAGCCGCCCGGTCAAATCGCAACCGTGACGTCCGCGCCGGCCGCCGGTTCCGCGGCACCCGCCGCCTCCTCCGGCACCAGCCTGATCTGGCTCTGGGTCCTGCTGGGCGTCCTTGTCCTGGCCGGCCTGATCGCATTGATCGCGCGCTCCTCTCGCCGCCGCTCGGCAGCCGCGGCGGGCTGGCGGTCCAGGCTCGTCGATGCGTACGCGAAAGGCTCGGCCTTGCATGACGCGATGAGCGTCGCCGAAGCGCCCGGCGGGCTGGCCGCCGCCGACGCGGCCGCCCGGTGGTCCGATATCCAGCGGCGCGCCGATGATCTGGCGCAGACGCTGTACGCCCTGCGCGAGGAGGTCCCGCAGCACTCCCCCGACGGCGCCAGGATTGCTGACACGCTCGCCTCGCTGCAGGCTGTCCGCTCTGCGATGGACGCCGAGCGGGCCCCGGGCGGCGCCAGCCTGGAGCAGGCCGACGTGGTCCGCAGCCGTCTGGCCTCCTTCGAGTCCTCCCTCCGGGCACTCGCGGCTCCTGCCCAGTAATTGCCATGGCCTCGCTGCCAGCAGTGAAACCAGCAGTGAAAGACGTCGCCCCCGCCGCCACGGTCAGGCTGGGCCCAACCGCATCTCGTGCGCGTCGTGTCCTAAGCTCCCACCGTCGGGGGTGTCCGCACGTCACCCGTCATGGGTGGCGCTGCCGGGTTGCGTCCCGAGCCACTGGGCGATCTCCAGGGCGACGCCGACTTCGAGGCCGTGGCCGGCGAGCGGGAACGGGAGCAGCCGTTCGGCGCGCTGGAGGCGGTTGAGGACCGTGTTGCGGTGGGTGTACAGGGCCCGGGCGGCGCGTGCGGCGCTGAACTGCTCGCCGATGTACACGCACAGCGTGTCGCGCAGTTCGCGGTCGGCGCCGGCGAGCTGGCCGAGCGTCCGGGCGACGAACTCGCGGGCGCGCTGTTCGTCCTGGATGGCGAGGGCGACGAGCTGGACGTCGGCGAACCTGGCGACCCGCAGGTCCGGCCGCCGGGACATCAGCCGACCGGTGGCGACCGCGTCGAAGGGGCTGCGCCGGAAGCCGTCGACCCCGCTGCCGGCGGGGCCGACGGCGACCCGGACCGCGGGGTGGGCCGCGGTCGCCGCGGCGAGGGCGGCGG
>JBAUAY010000967.1:0-2870 GCA_049676235.1 Streptosporangiaceae bacterium | reverse complement strand
GGGCGCGCCGAGGTAGGGATCGACCGTGTCGTACCGCTGCCCGGACGCCGCCTCGACCCGGCGCCCGTCGATGACGAGCTGGTACTGCGGCGGGCTAATCGTGGTCATGGTGTCCTCCTGAGGATTTCGGCTAGGACGGAGTCGGTGTGCTGGCCGAGCGCGGGGACGGCGCCCATGGCCGGCTCCCGGCCGGGCACGGTCACCGGCGGGAGCAGCGCCCGGACCGGGCCGGCCGGGGTGTCCACCTCGCGCCACCTGCGGGCGAGCTGCGGGTGGGCGGCGAATTCGGCGGGCGTGCGCAGCCGGGCGCTGGCGATGCCGGCCTCGTCCAGCCGGGTCACTATCTCATCGGGCGTCATGGCGTCGAGCGCGGCCTCGATGATCGCCGTCAGCTCGCCGTCGTGGGCCACCCGGTCCGGGTTGGTGGCGAACCGCTCGTCGGTGATCAGGTCCGGCCGGCCCAGCACCCGCTCGCAGAGCACGGCCCACTCGCGGTCGTTCTGCAGGCCAAGGAACACCTGCCCGCCCAGGTAGGGGCCGTACGGGGAGATGGACGCGTGCCGGGCGCCGGTGCGCCGGACGTCCTGCTCGCCGTAGACGGTGTAGTAGAAGGGCTGGCTCATCCACTCGCCCAGGGCATCGAGCAGGGACACCTCGAGGCTGGATCCGGAGCCGGTGCGCTCCCGCTCGTATAGCGCGGTCAGCACACCGCTGTAGGCGTACATCCCGGCGGCGATGTCGGCGACCGAGATGCCCGCCTTGCACGGCTCGTCCGGTGTGCCGGTGACAGAAAGCAGCCCGGCCTCGCACTGCACCAGCAGGTCATAGGCCTTCTTGCCGGCATAAGGGCCGTCCGGCCCGTAGCCCGAGACCGAGCAGCAGATCAGCCGCGGGTGGCGGGCGCGGAGCTCGTCGGCGCCGAGCCCCAGCCGCTCGGCCGCGCCGGGCGCGAGGTTCTGCACGAAGACGTCGGCCCGGTCCAGCAGCGCGGCCAGCGCCGCCTGGCCGTCGGCGCTTTTCACGTCGAGCTCGACCGATTCCTTGCCCCGGTTCAGCCACACGAAGTAGCTCGCCTGGCCGAGCACGGACCGGTCGTAGCCGCGGGCGAAGTCGCCCGTGCCCGGCCGCTCGACCTTGATGACCCGGGCGCCGAGGTCGGCGAGCTGCCGGGTGGCGAAGGGCGCCGCGACGGCCTGCTCCAGCGCGACCACCACGATCCCGGCCAGCGGGAGCGCGCTCACGGGGCGGCCGGGTGGCGCTGGATCAGCTGGCGGGCGATGACGTTGCGCTGGATCTCGTTGGTGCCCTCGCCGACGATCATCAGCGGCGCGTCGCGGAAGTAGCGTTCCACGTCGAACTCGGTGGAGTACCCATAGCCGCCGTGGATGCGCACCGCGTCCAGGGCGATCTCCATCGCGGTCTCCGAGGCGAAGAGCTTGGCCATGCCCGCCTCCATGTCCGCGCGCCGGCCTGAGTCGTAGCACCGCGCGGCGTACAGGACGAGCTGGCGGGCCGCGGTCAGCTTGGTCACCATGTCGGCGAGGTAATTGCCGATGGACTGGTGCTTCCAGATCGGCTTCCCGAACGCCTCCCGCTGCTGCGCGTACCGCAGCGCGTCATCCAGCGCGGCCTGGCCCACGCCGAGCGCGCGGGAGGCGACCTGGATCCGGCCGATCTCCAGGCCCCGCATCATCTGCGCGAACCCCTCGCCCTCGCGCTCGCCCAGCAGCGCCGTGCCCGGGACCCTGTAGTCGGTGAAGGTGAGCTCGCAGCTCTCCACGCCCTTGTAGCCGAGCTTGGGCAGGTCGCGGGACACGGTGAACCCAGGACCCGGCTCGGCCAGGATGATGCTGATGCCGGCGTGCGCGGGCCGGGCCTTGGGATCGGTCTTGCCCAGCAGCGCGGTCAGCCCGGAGCGGCGGGCGTTGGTGATCCAGGTCTTGGACCCGTTGATGACGTAGTCCGTGCCGTCCCGGCGGGCGGAAGTCCGGATCGCCTGCAAGTCGGACCCGCCGCCCGGCTCGGTCAGCGCCATCGTCGCGCGCAGCTCACCGGTGGCCATCCGGGGCAGGTAGGCGCGTTTCTGCTCCTCGGTCCCGTAGGTCAGCAGCAGCTTGGCCACGACGGTGTGGCCGCCCATCGCCCCGGCCAGGCTCATCCAGCCGCGGGCGAGCTCCTCGGTGATCAGCGCGTAACAAGACGTGCTGACCTGAGCGTCGCCCCAGGGCTCCGGGATGGCCAGGCCGAAGATGCCCAGCTGCTTCATCTGCTCGATGAGCTTGTCCGGGTAGGTGTTGGCGTGCTCGAGCTCGCGCACGACCGGCCTGACCTCGCGGTTGACGAAGTCGCGGACGAGCCCGACCATGGCGCGCTCGTCCTCGTTCAGCTCATCCATGCCTGCTCGCTTTCTGCTCAGGGAGCCACCGCCGCAGCACGCCTGCCGCGTTGTCCCAGGTCCACGAGGCCGGGTCGGTGTCAAGGCCGTGCACGCAATCGGCCAGCTTGGCCTGCAGCTGGGCCGGCGAGGCGGGCCGCGCCGGGGAACCTGGCGGGAACTGCTGGCTGGCCCGCAGGATTCTCCCGCTGCCGGTGTGGATCTCGGCCTCCAGCTCGCCGTCGAGCAGCCAGCTGCCGCCCGGGTCGAGCTTGACCTCGACCAGACTGACCAGCCGCTGGGCGGCATCACGGCGGACCGCGGCGTCGGTGAAGCTGCCGAACCCGGGATACCCGTCGAGCAGCGCGGCCGCGGCCGCGTACTCCAGGCTGAACTTGCCCGCCAGCCCGGAGGTCGGCCGGTGATGGATCAGCGGCACGACCGTGGCTTCCGGGGTGCGCAGCACGATCCGGCGGATCCCGGCCGGGTCCAGGTC
>JBAUAY010000966.1:0-21667 GCA_049676235.1 Streptosporangiaceae bacterium | reverse complement strand
CCGCGAGCGCCTAGTCGCGCTGCTGCGCGAGCACTACGCCGCGGGCCGGCTGGACCTGGACGACCTGCGCCACCGGGTCGGTGTCGTGCTGGCCGCCGCCTATGCCGAGGAGGCCGCAGTGGCCCTGGCCGACCTCCCGCCCGTCGGTGTCCCCGATACGCCGGGCACCGGGCGCGCCGGGGGTTCCCGCGGGCGGCACGCTCAGACGGGCAAGCCCGAGCCGGGCTGGGTGCCGACGGCTGAGCGGTTCCGCGATCCGTCCAGCGGCGTGATCATGCGGGTCTGGATCGACCCGTCAGACGAGAGCCGCCACTACGTACCGGACGACGCCCCTACACCTTAGCCCCGCACGCCCGGCTGGGGTTTGCGGCGCGCGCGCCGCCAGGCTACGTCTTGCGCGCTGAGCGTCACCAGACCCGATACCCTCGGGGCCATGAAGCTCCACGTCGGATGCGCGATGTGGACGTACGCACCCTGGCAAGGCCGTTACCTGCCTCACCCACTGTCACCGCGTGACCGCCTTCGCGCCTACGCGACCTGGTGCAACGCCGTAGAGGGCAATACGACCTTCTATGCGACACCCGCCGTCGACACGGTGAAATCGTGGGCCGAGCAGACCACACCTGACTTTCGGTTCATCCTCAAACTGCCGAAACTGATCACCCATGAGCACCACCTCGCCGACGTCGACGATCCGCTCCGCGCCTTCCTGGTCGCGATCGAACCCCTCGGACAGCGTGCACACGCCCTCTGGATTCAGCTGCCACCATCCTTCGGCCCCTCCGACCTCGGCGCTCTCACCGGTTTCCTGCGCCGTCTCCCGCGGGAATACCGGTACTGCGTCGAGGTACGGGACCGCGCGTTCTTCGAGGACCCGCGATCGGAACAGCAGCTCGAAAGGGCTCTTGGCGACGTCGGAGCCGAATGGGTGACCTTCGACACCACCGTCCTGTTCGAGAGCCCTCCGGTGAGCGACGCCGAACGGGAGGCGTGGACGAAGAAGCCACGCCTGCCCCGCCGGTCGCGCGCCCTCACTTCCTATCCCGTCGTCCGTTACATCGGCCGGGACGTCGCGGCACGTACCGTCGCGGGTTGGCAGCACTGGCTCGACGCAGTGGCCGGCTGGCTGCGTGAGGGGCGTTCCCCGACCGTCTTCATCCATACGCCCGACAACGTCGGCGCGCTCGAGCTGGCACGCCGATTCCACGACGACGTGCGAGCCCGGGTGCCCGGGGTCGAGCCGCTGCCAGAGCCGATCCCCTCCGGACCGCCGACCCTCTTCTGAGCCTCGACCGGATCCAGTCCGCCCGCCACCATGGACCGCAGACGATCTCATCGATCCGCCTGGCCGTGACATCCACCACGCCCGGCCAGCTCGTCACAACGCGGCACTGGGTGTCACGGAAATGAGCTTTTCATCGCCGGATCTGTCACCCCGGCTGTGTCACGGATATGAATTAATACGTTACGTCAAGTTAACTCACACGGCTAGATGGGCACCATCTGGCACGCTACAGTCATGGCTGACTACTACGAGAATCTCGCGGCCGATTACGACTGGCTATTCGACGACGACGCATTGGCTAGCGGTCTCGCGATCAACCATCCCGCGACGGCGCGCCTGCTGGAGCGGACCAGTCACGCCAGTACCGTGCTGGACGCGGCCTGTGGTACGGGCATCAACGCGGCGGCGCTCGCCCGCCGGGGCTACCCCGTATGGGCCGCCGACGGCAGCGACGCGATGGTAGAGATGGCGGCGGCCCGGTTCCGGCGCGAGCACCTGGAGATCCCGCTGGTGCGCTCCATGTGGGCGGACCTTCCGGCCGCTGTCGACGAACGGTTCGACGTCGTGCTCTGCATCGGGAACTCGCTCGTGCACGCCGTCGGCCGTGATGCCATGATCCAGGCGCTCACCGGGTTCCGGCAGGTGGTCCGCCCCGGCGGGCACGTGGTGGTCGATTCCCGTAACTGGGAGAAGCTCCATGCCGAGCGCCGGATCGTGCAGGTCGCCGACAGGGTGGCGACCCGGCGCGGCCGCCGGTGCGTCGTCTTGTACGCCTGGGAGATGCCAGACCGTCTGGACCAGGAGCACGTCGCCCATCTCGTGTTCATCTTCGAGGACGGCGGACGGACCGAGCCGCGGGAGTACCGGATCGGTTTCTATCCCTTCACGCCTGGCGAACTGCGCGAACGACTCGAAGCGGCGGGCTTGCGAGAAGTCGACACCGACTTCGACGATGATCGCGACCGCTACGCCGTGACCGCGGTACCGGTCTAGTCGGTTTCGGGCGGGTTCCCACGCGCCCCGACGCGGCTGGAACTACGCTGACCTTCCACATTCCCGCAACCCAAAACCGCGCCGAGAAGCCAAGTACCGGGACAGCCAAGCGGCGTGAGGCAGCAGTCCCTCGCCATCGCCGGCGTTGAGAAGGCTGACCGCAGTGCCGCGAATGTCTAATTCGTATGCGCATTCGGGAGGTGCTTGCCGATGTAGCCCACGTAGATCTTCCCCGTATGACCGGCGTCCTCGTGGTAGTGCATCCGGGGGGAGACCAGGCCCTTCCGGGCTATCTTGAAATGCGCGCCCATGAAAATGGCGCCGTCCGGGTGTACGTCCCGGGGAACCGGGAATACCCGCAGCTTCCTAAGCCTGGGTGAGCGTTCGACGGAGTCGGATTCCTGGGTGGAATGCGCGCCCGGCGCATAGCCGGGCCGCCCGGGCGGAGTATGTCCCAGGTAGGCGTGGACCCCTTTGCTGAATTCACCGCGGCGCCGCGCGGCCGCGTACCCGTCGAGGACCCGCAGCATGTCCCAGGCTCTGGCAGCCCAGGTACCGAGCGGGTCGAAGTCGTCCAGTTCGAGCGCGTTCTTCGGGTCCCCGGTGAATACGACGCAGGAAAGCATGTGCTCGTCGAGCCGCTCAAGCAGCTCGGCGAACGATCCGGGTGATTGCACTGCTGCCGCCGCGGCCCGGGTCTGGTCGACGCGGCCAGCTCGGGCGAGAACGCCGCGAAGCCGGTCGAGCTCCAACTTCGCGTTCAGCAGTTCCACCTGCGTCTCGGCGTGATCCAGCTGCTCATCCTCCAGCCGGGCGCGGACATGATCACGATCGTCTTCTACCTCTTCAAGCATGTCCTGGAGGGCCGCGAACCGCCGTGATATCTCCCGGTGACCGCGTAGCACTCCCCGGCCTTCAGCCAGCAGCTCCCGGAACCGGGTGGTCATGTCGTCAGGCCCGCCCGCCGCATAAGCGCTGGAGGCGCCAGACTGGAACTCACTCACGAGGCTGGTGAGCAGCTCGCCGGCAATGGCGACCTCGCGGACCGCCGTAGTCGCTACCTGCGCCACCGGAGCCGGGACAGCGTGCCCGTCACCTGACCTGCGGGCAAAAGGGCCTGGTGGCGTTTCCTGGATGGCTCGCAGGACGGCGGCCGGCTCCTCCCTGGACAGCATGCGATCGACCTGGGCGACATGCGAGGGCAGCGGCAGGTTCAGGGCCCGGCTTCGGTTCGCCCGCCCGAGCAAATGCGCGAGCTTACCGGGAGCCTGCTCAGCGATCGTCCGGGCGAGTAGCACGCGGTGCCGCCGGGCATCGACGGCGCTGGCCGGATCGACCTCTGGCAAGAACGTGCGAATCGCTCCCAGCGGCACCGAATGCGAGGGCGCGAATGATTCCTCGAGCTTCGCGGCCGCCCCGGTGTCAAGCACGTAGATCCCGGCCAGCCCGACGCACTCGCGGGTCAGCTGCTCGACATGGCCGATCAGCCGGGGCACGGGAACATCCGGGATCGGCGCGGCAACAAGGGCCGTGCCGCGGCGCCCGGGATCGCAGATCGCCGATATCAGGCCATCGACGTCACCCACGGTGACCAAGGACGGCCGGGCGGCTAGGATCATCTCGCCGTCGCGGGCGTCGGCCACCGACAAGATCTCCCGGACCATATGCGGTACCCCCGTCCACCAGGCGTCCGCAGCATCGACCTCCTGGACGAGGCGCTCCTGCGATGCCGCCGGCCTCGGCGCTGAGGGCGGCGCGTTGACATCGACCCAGACCCAGTCATCCTCCATGCCGTCCCGGTGCACCGTCACGGTCGTCACCCATTCCCCTGCGGATGAAGACTCCGTCAGCCGGTATCGCAGCGAGCGCGAGCCATCGTTCGGATGCAGTTCGGTCACGACGAGCTGGGCGTGTTCGGCTAGGTCGTGAACTCCAGGGGCAACAGCCACGGAGCCGTATCCCTTGAGCGCCAGCCACGAACGGAACTGTTCCGCTGTGAGCCGCACCGCGTCCTGGCCGTGACGTAGCGAGAAAATCGAGCGGTACCCAACTGCCATCCAGATCCCAATGACTTCCTGGAGCCTTACCCAACGATCGTGCTGGGATTACTATCGTATCGCCATACCATATGGCCGAAATGTCCGATTCCCATGGGAAATCTGTTGCGTCTTCTGCGGTGTTGCTCGTAGACCCATACCGGAGGCACGGTCACCCGCACCGCGTTGAGGATGTTGACGATGGCATTCACATCCGCACCATCTGCGTTGGTCCTTCGGGCCTTCGGCGCGAACCTGCTGGAATAGGGCGATCGAGATCACGACCTGCCGCCGGCTCGGCTGCCGCGGCGCCGCTCGATCCCACGGGTGGTCTGCCCATACACCAGCTACGCTCTTCGCCGCAGGACGTGGACTATACCCCGCTGGGCCTTAGCCCGGTTGATCGTGGTTGTGCCCATGCCCGTGGTGATGCGGATGGTCTCCCGTGGCGGTTCCGCCCTCACGGGGCGGATCGGCCGCCATTCAACAGCCGGGCTGGCCGTCGTTGCCGCAGCAAGCCTGGTGCTTGCGCAGCTTGATGAAGGTGTTGGACGCAGCCATCCGCAACTTGGCAGCGAACGAGGCGTCGTAGGTGGTCCAGTTGGAAAAGAAGGCTCCTGGGCTTGGTCTCGGCCGAGGTTCCTCGCCGGGCTCTGGCATAACGCAAACACTACGACGAAAGCGGTCGCCGCTCCAGTAAGAGCCGTCTGGCTACCTGGGCTCGTATTCCGAGGCGGACCAGCGTCACTCAAAGCTCACGGCCGAAGATCTCCACGACGACGCGGCGCAGCCCAGCGTCGCCAGGGTGGGCGACAGACAGCCCTTTTTTACCAGCGACGGCGCGCCTCAGTGCGGTTGGGCAGTTCGGGAATTATCGTCATAACTCGATTAGGTTTCCAGCCAGTTGAACGCATGCCGGGCGGTTAGGCCGACGAAAGGCTGATATATCCGTGGCGAGTGCGCCCCAGCGTAGCGCCGCTGTTGGTGATGGAGGCACGTACCCGTCAGGGGAGGATAATGCCTGAGCCAGTCCGCGGTAGCCAACGTTACCTCCCTGGCCTTGACGGGCTTCGCGCCATTGCAGTCGGGGCTGTTGTCGCCTACCACGTCGGTTTGGGCTGGGCCCAGGGCGGGCTGCTCGGGGTTGGGGTCTTTTTCACGCTGAGCGGCTACCTGATCACCGACCTTCTGCTTGGCCAGCAAGAGAGCACCGACAAGCTGCAACTGGCGGATTTCTGGCAGCGTCGGGCCCGGCGGCTGTTGCCCGCCCTGTTCGCGATGCTCGCGGTGGTCACCGCGTGGGTCACGCTGCTGGACAGGTCCCAGCTTCCGGCTATCCGCGGCGCGGTCGTGGCGTCGGTCGGCTATGTGAGCAACTGGTGGCTGATCGCGCAGCACAGTTCCTACTTCGCCCAGTTCGGGCCTCCTTCACCACTAGGCCACCTGTGGTCCCTGGCCGTGGAGGAACAGTTCTACCTGATCTGGCCCTGGCTGCTGTGGCTCGGCCTGCGCTTGAGACGCAAGCACCCCGGCACCGACACGAGGTTGGCCGCAGCGACCCTACTGCTAGCCGCCGCCTCTGCGGTGACAATGGCACTGCTCTACCGGCCCGGTTACGATCCGACGCGAGTGTACGAAGGCACGGACACCCGGGCGTTCGCGCTACTGATCGGTTCGGCGCTCGCCTTCGTGTGGCCTAGCAGGCACCTTCGCGGCGAGATTACCGAAAGTGCCCGATGGATCCTCGACGGTGCTGGAATCGCCGGGCTCGTCGTTTTCGCCGTGCTGGTCTGGCGTACGAGCGAGTACTCGGCGTTCCTGTATCGCGGTGGGATGGTTCTGCTCGCGCTCGGCACAGCGCTGATGGTGGCTTCTACCGCCTCACCCGCCAGCAGGTTCGGCCGGATGCTGGGGCGGCAACCGCTACGCTGGCTGGGCGTCCGCTCCTACGGCATCTACCTGTGGCATTTCCCTATTATCGTGCTGACCACCCCCGCTGACGGCCGGGACACCCTGGCCCGCGGCGTTCTGCAGGTAGCGGCGAGCATCGGATGTGCGGCACTGTCCTGGCGGTACCTCGAGGAACCGATCCGCCATGGCGCCTTGCGCCGGTGGTGGGCTCAGATAAGGTCCACCGGATGGCGTCTTGGCGCGATGGGACGGCAAGCACGGATTGTGGTAGCAGCGTCCGCTCCGGTGATTTTGCTGGCCAGCTGCGGGATGGCCGGTGTCGTACAGCCACAGTCGGCTAGCGTGACCGCGGGCACCCAGCAGCCTGGGCACACGGCTGGCAGCAGGTCTCAGGTATCCGTACGCGGTCCAGCCCGGACCAGCTGCCGCGCGGTGGTGCACATCGGCGACTCCACCTCTGATGGCCTCATCTCGTCCGATTACCTGCCGAACCCGCAGCAGCGGATTCCCGCCCGGTACGCACAGGTGGGCGTGACCAAGTTCATCCCGGAAATCTCGGGCGCGCGGTCGATCGTCGAGACCCACGATGGCCAGCCGAACGCCTATACCGTTGCCCAGCAACTGATACAGCAGGGATACCACGGGTGCTGGGTGCTCGCGCTGGGAACCAACGACACCGCGGATGTGTACGTAGGCTCGCAGGTCAGCCTAGCTACCCGGATAAAGCGGATGATGTCGCTGATTGGCAACCAGCCCGTCATGTGGGTGAACGTTACCTCGCTGCTCGCCAGCGGGCCGTACTCCGAAAACAACATGCTGCTGTGGAACCGCGCGCTGATCCAGGCCTGCGCCAGCTACCCGAACATGCGGGTCTACGACTGGGCCGCGGCCGCCAAGGACAGCTGGTTCATCTCCGACGGCATTCACTACACCTCCGCAGGCTACGAGGCGCGCGCCTACCTGATTGCCCACGCGCTCGCCGCAGGCTTCCCGGATCGAGGTCTGGCGGCCAAAACCGGGCGCACCGACCCGGCCGGTGAGGATCCGCCGAATTGTGTCGTCCGCTAGTCCGGCGGACGGCTATCTCTGGCTGGATGCCACTATCCGTACGATGAGCGCCATGAAGGTAGCGTTGTCCCTCGAAAACATTAGGGAAGCAAACCAGTTCATCGACCCGGTGTTCCTGCGCTCTCCGCAGTTCGTCAGTGCCGAGCTTTCCGACCGGCTGGGCCGGGAAACGGTCATCAAGATCGAGACGTTCAACCCGATCAAGTCGTTCAAAGGGCGCGGTGCTGACTACTTCATGCGCCAGATACCGTCCGGCCGGACTGTCGCGTGTGCTTCGGCGGGGAACTTTGGTCAGGCCATCGCCTACGCGGGCAGTGCGCGGGGAGTGTCGGTGAGGGTGTTCGCCGCGACCACCGCGAACACGGCCAAGGTGGCGCGGATGCGGGAACTCGGCGCTCAGGTGGTGCTCGAAGGCTCCGATTTCGATGCGGCCAAGAACGCGGCCCGGGACTACGTTCGCCTGCACCCCGAGTGCCTTTTCGTGGAAGACGGGCACGACGCGCGGATCAGCGAGGGCGCCGGCACCATCGCCGTCGAATTGGACCGCACGCCCATGGACGTGCTGCTGGTTCCGGTCGGCAACGGCGCGCTGATCAGCGGGATCGGCCGCTGGATGAAGGCCCGGAACCCGCAGACCAAGATCATCGGGATATGCGCCCAGGCGGCGCCCGCGATGGCGCTTAGCTGGCGGGAAGGGCGGCCAGTGAGTTCCCAGACCACTGCGACGATGGCCGACGGCCTCGCGGTGCGCGTGCCGGTGCCAGCAGCCGTCGACTGGATGAGGGAGTACGTCGACGACATGGTGCTGGTGTCCGAAGAGTCGATCTGGCGCGCGGTTGAGGTGGTACGGGACGCTGTCGGCCTACTCGTGGAGCCGTCCGGCGCGGCAGGGATCGCCGCGGCACTCGAGTATGGCCGTTACGGTTCGCCTCTCGGGACCATCATCACAGGTGGCAACCTCTCCGCAGAATTGTTGGCCAGCCTCACCGGAGACGCGCCGGCCCGCTGACGGCCTAACCGCTCTCGGCTCTGAGGAGTTGTCGTCCACGCCGAGCGAGTGGTCCGCTGACGGACCCCGATGCCGAACCGGACGGCCGCATCATCAGGTACCACCAGTGATGTAATCGGTCAATGCGGCTCGCTCGGTTTCGAGCTCGTCGATACGGTTCTTCACCACGTCGCCGATGCTCACGATCCCTCCCAGGCGCCCGCCAGTCACGACCGGCGCGTGCCGGACCCGGTGCTCGGTCATCATGCGCATGACATCGTCGAGCGAGGTCTCCGAGGTGACCGTGTACACCTCGGCTGTGTAGATAGCCGTGACCGGCTCAGACATCACCGCGGCGCCTCGCCTGGCCAACGCCCGGACGATGTCCCGCTCACTGGCGATCCCGTCGACCGAGGTGCCGTCGCCAGACACGACGACAGCACCGATCCGGTGTTCGGCGAGCACCGCCAGAAGGTGCCGCACCCTTGTGTCCGGGGTGACGGTGACGACCTGCGTGCCCTTGACACGAAGCACATCGCTGATACGCATCCGGCCCTCCCAAGCACCGGTGCGGCACTGATCGTGTGCCCACCGGCAACCCCTAGGCTATTACCGCAACCCGCGGTCGCGGCGGCGTGTTAGGCCGCCGCTGCGTCGGTGGCGCGCTTGGCCTCATGGTCCTGCTGTGGCTGGGGTGGATTCCATTGGCGCCGCTGCCATGGCAAGGCGATGATCATGAACGCGATGACGGGGAGGCTGACGAACATCATCACGTCATTAGCTATCACCCAGTTGTGCCAGGTCAGCATCTGCATCGGCAGGTAGAAGATGGCCGCGTACGCCCCGAGTACGATCTGCAGCGGTATCGACAACCGGGCTGGCCGGGCGGTGGCCGAGGGCGTCTGCCAAACCAGGTACTGCTGACCGAAGGATGGCGTAAGGGCCAAAAGGACCGTCGTGGTCGCCGTCGCGACATCCAGGGGGTGGGCGCGGCGCCACCACCACACCGCGAGCAGGGCGCCGACCAGGGCGACCTTGGTGCCAATCGACCCCGCGTTGAGCCACAGCGGGTCCGACCAGACCGGAAGCTGGGTCGGATGAACAGTCAGCCATACCCCTGACCAGCCCCAGTTCCCGAAGCTGGGGCGGGTCTCAACGAACTGCGTGGCAATGTAGGGCAGCTTGGCCACCGGCGTGCCGACGGTGAGCGGCAGCGTTACGTATAGCAGCGCTATGATCCCGGCGGCTCCCGCCGCGAACTGCGCACGGCGGCGCCATGATGGCAGTGCGAGCAGCAGCGCGGGGCCGAACACCGCCGGCCAGGTCTGGGTGGCTATCCCCAGGCCAAGCAGGATGCCCGCGGCGCCGGCGAGGCGGCCGGAGACGTGCGGGCCTGCCCGCAGCACGATGACGAACGCGCCCAGGATGAACAGGAAGCAGGCAGGCTCGGCCTGGCCGTGCACGCTGGAGACCAGGATGGCCAGCGGGTTGCAGGCGTACTGGAACCTGCGCAGCGCCGCCCGCTCACCGCCGACGCCGGCGCCGGCGACCGCGCCGACCAGCACGACAACCCCGAGGTCGCACAAGATCGCCGGGATCCGGGCGACGATCAGCCAGGACACGTGCAGGTGCAGGGACGTCCACAACGCCCCGGCCAGCACGAAAGCATAGACGGGCAGCGAACCCCAGCCGTTTTGCCGGTTGTTCAGGATCGGGTCGCGGTGGTGCAGGACATCAAAACCCGCGGTCTGGAAGTCATTCACAAGGTCGTAAGGCTGGGTGCGGTAGGCCAGGGCCAGCATCACCAGGCGCAGCACCAGGGCGGTATAGAGCGCTATCGCCAGCGAGGGCCGCCAGTTGCGGCGCTGCGCGATCACGATCAGCGCGGCGCCGACCGCGAGAAGCAGCAGACCTGCCACGCACTGAACGGGGGTGAGCTGATCGTAAGTCAAGCGACGACCTCAACCCGCACGACTGGCCGATGCAGGAGCCACACGCCAGGTGGCCCCTCACCACGAGGGCGACGGCCGGTGCTCGCCCGAAGACGCTGACGGCGATCAGGCAGGCCGCTGAGCTCTACCCGGTACCTGCGGAACCGGACGGCTTCGAACATGAGCCGAAGCCCGGCCGCGGCGAGCAGGACAGAAGCAATCCACTGAACAGTAGAGGGCGGCATTATCCTCGCCGTAATTTCTAGGATGTATGTGCATGATCACCAGGCCCTCCGGACCCATGCTAAGGCAACATGAGTAACCAAGCGAGCAACAACACCGTTTCGTGCGGTAGATACCTGCGGACGCGGGTGGACGGCCGTTCCCAGGCCAGGCAGGGACCCAGCCCGGCAGACAAACGCAAGTACCCGTGAACCCCCAGCTTGGCTCAGGGTTCACGGGCAGGTCGCACGCAACTTCGGGTTAGGGATTGGGCGGGCCGAGGTAGGGAAATTGGGCCAGCAGGTCGTCGTGCGGCTTCAGGCCGGCCGGCGGGACCTTTCCCTTGGTCAGCCAGGCGAACCGGGCGCTGTACACGTCGTCGGTGAGGATGCGGCCGTTGGGGTAGGTGGCGGGCTTGGTGCGGTCGTAGTTCAGGATGTCGGGCAGCACCTGCATGGCTGCCGCCTTGGCCTCTTCCGGTGAGTAGCCGCTGTTTTCCAGGATTTTGGACCACGGCCCGAGGTAGTTGGCGACGTCATCGGCGGGCTGCCGGGAGTTGTAGAGGTTCTTCTCGCCGTCGGGGTTGATGAACGGGTTGATGGTGGGGTGCCCGCCGCGGTCCATCTGCACCAGGGTGCCGTCGCGGCGTAGGCTGATCGAGGCCCACACGCCGATCGGCCCGTCGCCGAGCATGTCGTCGGGGATCTCCAGCGCGATGGAGTCGACGTTGTTGTCGGCGAAGTCATCGTGCCCGGTCCAGGCGAAGCCATGCAGGGCGCCCTCGACGTCGGCGAAGAACGGGTCGCTGCGCAGCGCGGCGGACAGCCGGATGGTGCCGGCCTGGACCGGCCGGGCGGCGCCGTCGAAGCTGACCGGCAGGGAGTTGGTGAGCTGTTCGCCGGCTGGCTCGGGCTGCCGGGCCTGGGCGCCGGTGGCGTACCAGGCCGTCCCGGTCTGGGTGCCGTCTTGGTAGGCGGAGAAGGTGAAGGTGAACGCGATGTCGGCTTGCATGTCGCCGTCGGTGTCGATGTTGATCCGGTAGACCGCGTCGGGATGGAATTCCGGGCCGGTCGTGGGCGCGGGGATGGGCGGCGGGGCGCTGGTCGGGTTCGAGTCGATGATCAACGCCGTCATGGCCGGCGGATGACGGTGAAAGAGCGCGTGGTGATGTTCGGGGTTATCGGATGCCTTGAAGACGAACACGTCGGTCAGGTCCAGGCGCCTGTCGTCGCCGGGGAACTTGAGATTGTCAGCGCTGAAATGGTTAGACACGGTGTCTCCTTTGCGACGATTACCTGGGTTCGCGGCGGGCCCGGGGGATGGCGTGCGGGCCGCCATCGATGACTGCCATTCGCCCCTTGCTGATCAGGCCGGGCAGCCGTTCGCCCGTCTTAGCGTGCCCCGCTGACGGAGAGCAGGGCCCGGCGGGCGCTTGTGGAAGATAGGGTCCCGCCGAAGGGCAACTGCTGGCATACGCCACCTCGGTCTGGCTGCGCGTTAAGCGCTGCCGAGGTCCAGAGCAGCCTGGGATGAATCTTGATCTCGTCTACACGCTGGTAGACGAACACGCCTTCCCAACCTGGACGCTACGCCCCGTCTGCTGAAGAGACAAGTGAGCGGGGGCCGTCGGTGCCGTCTTGTGGTGGGGATCGCGTGGGCCGGGCCGCGGACGGCGACGAGGTACGCGATTACCCGGGCATGCCCGGCTCAGTGTCCATGCCGTCTGATTCGGTTCGCGCGGAGATGACCCCAACGTCCGGGGTGAACGGCCACCAGTCTGAAGTGTCTGGAGCCGTGCCTGCGCTGTCTGATCCGGTTGGCACGGGGATGATCCCCACGTCCGAGGTGGCGGGCTCAGCGCCTGGGCCAGCATCCGGTGGCAGAGGTTCCGAGAGCCAACGTTGCGGCTCGGCCGAATCCCAGTGGCCGTTGCCGGAATTTTCTGTCTCCCCCTCGGCGGGGCCCTGGCGCCTGCGGTTAGCCCGGTCGGCACTGCTCAGCACCACTTCGGCCATCGTGAGCTTGGCGTCCAGCGTTGAGCTTGCCACGGCGCCGAGATTCAATGGCACGCGGTTGGCGAGCGCCTGATCCCAGGGCGTCGCCACCACTGACACCTGCGTCCCCTCAAAGCTCTCGCGGATCCGAGCGAGCCAGTGGACCTGCTCCGGGTCGCTGGCGGCGAACTTGTCCACGACGACCGTCGCCTCGTCCATGAGCGCGTTCAGATGTTTCATTTCCTGTCCGGTCAGTGGCCTCTCTTTTTCGCCTTCATAGTTCCGGTAACGGCTGAACACCTGGCCGATCGACCAGAACCCCAGCCCGGACGCCTCCGTCACGAAGACGTACTTGTCGCCGTGTAGAAGCGTTCCCACCTGGAGCTTGGCGAACAATCCTGTCCCGCCGTCGTTGATGACAACGTTGGACATGCACTGGAGAAAACCCAGGACAATCAGGTACTCCTGCTCGCCGAAATCGACTCCGACGGACTCATCCGCGGAGTCGCCGCGAATCACAGCCACACCCTGCAACCACGCGACTGCATCGCGCAGATCGGCGTAGACGTTGATGCGGCCTTCCACGCAAGCTTGATGGAAGCCTCGAATCGAGAGTGGCCGCTGGTGCTGCGGCAGGTCCTCGACCGGCGCGCCCCCCAGCCTGATGTATCCATGCGGCATGTCGTCATTGCTGTCGGCGAGTATCACCCGGTCGGCGGGCCGCGCAGCCGCGTAGATGGCTGCTAGAGTCACCGCCACGTCAGTCTTGCCAGTGCCCCCGAAGCCCGAGCCCACCGTTATCACGCCCGACTTCAGCGGCGGCTCACGAATAGCGGCTATTCTCTGGCGTCTCCACTCCGCTATTTCCTCGCGCTTGGCGCGCTCGCGCCTGCCAGGGGTGAGCACCAGCCTGCGCTTAGGCACCCGTCTCCACAGAGTGCCGCTTACCCTGTCCCGTACCGGTGCCGGATCACCGAGAGAGGACGGGGACGGGGTGGCCCAGGCAGCCCTGTCGCTTCCTGGAAAGTCGGTCCACCATGTCCCCGGCTCGTCTGGATACTGGGTCATTGCATCCTCCCAAGTCCGGATACCGGTCTTGGACCAATAAAGTACACGCCGGTCAATAGCCGCGTTGCGGTGTGGCGCGCGGTGTCTTGCTGATACTTCCGCGCTCATCCGGGATCTGCGGTCTTGAGACTCTCGGCCGGCCACGGCGACCGCGCCGGTCGCCGGGTCGACCACTGCGGCGGTCGTGGCGTACCGGGCCGGCACCGGCAGTCGTGCCGCCACCCGGAGGTGCCGCCCGTCCGTCGTGGTGAGCGCCCCGTAACGCCGAGTTCTTCACCGGTTACGCGGTGGCGCAGACACGAACGAAATTTTGCCGCATCGGCGTGGCAAATGGCTCTAAGTACGTGTACCGCTAAGGTAGCGGTGTGACGAGGGGCCTGATTGGAGGACTTGAAGAAATGGATGCGGTTGATGTGCGGTCAAGCATTTGCAGGAGCGCTGACCCACAGGAAAATGCTGCCATCGTTTCCTTCAGGACCGTCTAGGACGCTGAGCGATGTTAGGAGCAGGGTTGGTGCGTTCTCGAAGGAATGAAAACGCAGTCAGGTCTTTTAGCCCGGATGGCGACGGCTTTGGGCTTAGCCGCCGCAACGTACTGACGGGCAGTATTGGCGCTGGCGCGCTCCTGGCGTTGCCGGATCTGGGCATGGGCGGCCGTTTGGGCGGTCGGCCCAGCAAATCTGATCGGGCCGCTTTGCAGTATGCCTTCGTCTACGGTACGCCGGATCCGGGCCCAGCCTCCAGTGGGTCTTTGGTGGCCACGATGTACCCGGTAGCGCGGGCCGGATCGCGGGCGATATCGCGGGCGGTATCGCCCCGAACGCCGGTCCCTGTTGCTATCAAGCTTGCGGCTGCGCCGGTCTCGTCGCCGGACCAGGCCGTCACGGCCCTGGCCACCGTGGATATGGTGCACGACGGGGCCAAAATAACACTGACCCTCCTCGACGCCACCTCGGCTGCTGCCGCCCAGCAGGGGTCGGTGACTGTGACTGGCGTCCCGCACGATGCGAATGTTCTCGTCACGCCGGTTTTCGCTCCCGGCTCCCCGATTGTTTCTATGGTCCTGGCCATTACGATGCCCGTGGGCAAACGCCTGGTGCGCAAGGCGGATCCGCATACGGGCCACCTCGCGAACCGGTGGGCGACGACCTGGACGTCGCATCATGCGCTGGCTTATTTCGATCAGCGCAGCGGCGCTATCACAGGACCGTTCCACCTTTCCGGTGAGCCGTCTCTGGCCTTGTCTACCGCAGCTGCTAATAGCTCGGATTTGCTGATATGGACTACCAGGGAGCCGCAACCGGATGATACGGCCGAGATCCGGGCGCAGGCATCACTGTCTCGGCTGGCCGTGTTTCCTCTCGGCTCGGGGACGGCCAGATTGTCGGTGCTTGCTCCCGCGCCCTGGCCAGGCGGAGAGCCCCACGTAATGCTGCCGACCGGTGACATGGCGCGCCTGGTCAGGGGCCGCGATGTGCAGGTGTGCTCGGCCCGGACAGGAGAGGTGACCGAGCTGGGGATCCCGGCGTTCAGCCACGGGCGCGCGAAGCCGAGTGCTATCACCATGCAGGCCCGCCCGGACGGCACGGTGTTCATGACCAAGCCGGGGGCCGGGGCTGCCGTGATAGCTGATCCCGCGGACTCGTTCCGGACGACGGCCCATATTCAGTTTCCGCCACCCGCGGCGCCGCTCGGCGCTCCGTGGAGCAAGGCGGTGCTGTCACCAGCAGGTGATACCTGCTATGTCCTCGGCCCGGCGGCCACCGGCGGCCTTTGCGCTTACGACGCGGGTTCCGGCAAGCTGGTCGGCTCCTATAGTGAGGGCCGCCAGTATGCCGGGCTTTACCAGCTGCCCAGCGGGACCCTACTGGCGGTGCGGCCCGAAAACCCGCGGCTCGCGTTCTTCTCCTCTGGCCTTAGCCCACTCGGAACGGCGGACACGAACCTTTACGTGTCAGCCGTCTTTTAGCATGCAGGAACCCGGCCCCTGGTGGAGGAGCGACAGTTATGACGGGATATGACACGGCAACCCCGATACAAGACACCTACCCGGCGGCGCGTCGTGAATTCGGCGTGGACCCGAGCTTCTGGATTCGCTACTTCACTCCGTCGCCAGCTGCTGACCTGTTCAATGACGACGCCTTGGTGGAAAGCCGGGGCGCCTGGGACAGCGGAGGCCCCTACGTGGGCTGCATTTCCGCGCCCAGGCAGTCTCGGCTGAGCGGATCCGCGGCAGAAGGCCAGGCTGATGCGCAGGCCTTCGCGGCTGCGATGCTCACCGCCTACCATGCGGTCCACCCGCTCCTGCTGCCGTCCAACAATCGGCTCTACTGCTGGCTCGACCAGGAGTATTCGACGTCGCTCAGCACAAATTACTGGAATGCGTGGGCAAATTATCTAGCGGACTACAATTTTGCGGGCCTAGGCATCTATCCGCTGTACCCGTGCCTTTACTGCAACCCGTTTTCGCCCTTTCCAAATTGCTCGACCGTCGCCAAAGCGCGCGGCGTCAATGTGCCCAGCGCCATCTGGTCGAGCGAGCCTGAGCCGTGCGAAGGCGCGGCCAACCCGCCCAGCTGGCACCCGGAGGAATGCGAGACGGTACCCACCCGACTCTGGCAATACGGCGAGCAGGGCGCGTGCAGCTACTCGGCCAATGTCGACCTCGATCTGAGCGGCCCGGGATTTGTGACGGCCAACTATTGCTTTCACGTCCAGTCGAGGCCTTAACAGACAGCTGGGTGATCGATATTAATCAGGTCATAGCGTCGATCATTTCGGGGTGTGCCGTCAGTTGCGGTGCGCTTCTGGTCGTGGCCGGGGCGAGCAAGCTGTACCGCGGCATAAGGGACCTCGATGATATGACCGCCGTCAGGCGGGCGCTGCGGATGCCGCGACGCCAGTGGAGACTCACTGGACTGGCAGCCGGTGGCGTGGAGTGCGTGACGGGCGTACTCGTGTGCAGCGGAGCGTACCCGGTGCTCGGCGGAGCCGGCCTGGCCGCCCTCGGGGCCGTGTTCTGTGTTCTGCTCGCCTACGTGCTCGTCGAGCAGATTCCTGGTGGCTGCGGCTGTATCAGATGGCGCACAGCACCCGAAACGGCGGCCAAAGCGGTGACCTGGCGGGCAATGGCCCGCAGCGGAATGCTGCTCGGCGCGGGAATCGCGTACATGATTGTGTCAGCAGATGCGGCGAACGCGCCTCGCCGGGACTGGTTCGGCGCCGGGGTTGTCGCCGGCGGAAGTGTCCTGGTGCTGCTGAGCATGCGCATGCCGATACGCACTCCCGTCTGCCGCAGGCCGCTGTGGCGCCAGACACGCACCACGCTCCGCCTGCTGGCCAGCCATGAGATGTTCGCGGCGATGGCCGCCTCGGCCGGACCTTTCGAGCCTGTGGCCCGGTATCGCCGGACCGGATGCACCGACGAATTCTGGTTCACCGCAATGACTGGTCAGGACAGCCGGGCAGTAATATTCAAGGTCCATCGGGCGGCGCCCGGCGGCCGGCTCGCCGTACATACGTCACTGCGGGACGCCCGGACACCGGGAACGAGTTGGCCGACCCGGACCATCACTGTAGCCAATGTCCGGACGGAAATGTCGCGCGGAACTCGGGGCCACGATCATCTGCGATCACGGAAGCGCCCAGCGCTGGCGACTGCAGGAGCGGCGCCCACCGCGCCAGCATCGGGCCCCGGCTTCTCCGCTGCTGATCGCGGCGCGCCGTCATCTCAGGCTGGTAAGCCCCCGGGTAACAGAGGGAGACACAATGAGGTTTCAGGTGGTCAGTGATCCGAGGGCACGATCGGCGGCCTGTCGTGGGCTCACCCGGGCCGCGGCCCGTGGCCGCACGGCCACTGTCAGCGTTCTGGCCGCGGTGGCATGCGGGCTGGTTATGACTGCGTGCGGCAGCCAGAACTCGGCGAGTTCGCCGCCAGCTGCCAGCACTAGCGCCTGTGTCACCTCCCAACTGAAAATCAGCATCATCAACACCAGCGCTCTGGCAGGCCAGGCCGGCGGCTACCTCAAATTCACCAACAACAGCCACACCCTGTGCCGCATGAGCGGCTGGCCAGTCGTGATCGGGCTGACGGCCACGGGAGGGACCACGCGCCTGCGGCACCTGCAATCGACCATGTTCGGCGCGTGGCACTACGCTGCCCCGCCACCCGTGCTAACACTCCGGCCAGGCGATTCCGCCTACGCGGTTGTCGCGGCCGACGACCATCCAGCCGGAGGCAACACTCGTTGCCCCGCACCATACGTACGCCTCCGGGTCAGCCCGCCGGCCGATTCGGGAAATGTGACCATCTCGGCCTGGCTGCCCGGCGCAGCCTCTTACCTGCCGGCTTGCACGTCAGCCAACGGCTCACCGACGGCTGGGACGTCGACGATAACAGCGCTTTCCAGCCTTCCGCATTAGACACTAGCCGGACGGCTCACATCACCGGCATGGATGGCGGCCAGAACCTCGATCGCTTTGCTCCCCGGCTCTCGGCAGGGCCACATAGTGGATCTTGATTTTGGGATCCGGGTGTCGCCAGGGCCGGGGCTGCCGGCAGGGTGATTCCGTGGGGTGCCAGGTCGTCGTCGGCGTCCTGGCATGCTGGATGGATGAAGGGCTTGGTCCGATTGCTCCGCCGGATCGCGGTCACCGTGGTGGGCACAGTGATCCTCGCGGTCGGCGTGGTGCTGCTCGTGGCACCCGGGCCTGGCCTGCTCGTAATAGTCCTCGCGCTGATCGTGTTCGCGGTCGAATACGAGTGGGCCAGACGTCATCTGGCTGGGGTGCGGGCCCGTGCGCGTTCGGCGGCTGACAAGGCTGCCGCCAGTCGCCTCGCGACGGCCTCCGCCGTCCTTTTCGGCATTGGTGCCATCGGCCTGGGCGGGGTGCTGATCTTCACCGACGCGCTGCCCCTGTCCGGCCTGGGGGTTGGGGCAAGCGTTGCTTTCGGCGGGCTGACAGTGCTGGCCACCACGGCATACAGCGTCCGGGAGCTGCGGCGCGCCGAAAAGGCCGGTGAGACCGGACCTGCTCACACTGGAGCGGCTGAAGACCTCGATGAACCGTGAACGGGCGACCTGTAATCTGCGTCGTGAGGCTACCCGCTGAACCGTCAGTCCCGGCGGGTCGGCCACCGCACGTCCTCGCATAGCGTTTGGAGACCGGATACTCTCGCAAATGGACTCCTCGGAGGCTGGTGTGCCAGACGCGACCACTGAAGCGGTGCCGATGCGGGTAACGGGGCGATGACCGACTCTGGTCTCAGTTCCGGCCGCAGCCGTCTTTGGCTGGGGGCTGTCCGGGAAGCACCCGTTCCCGGCCGGGCCCGCATGGCGGGATACCCGCACCGGGCGAGCAATTTCGTGACGCGACATCGCGTCTTCATCGTGGCGCTCATCCTGGCGACCGCCCTCCGAATCGTCGTGATGATCGGATTCCAGCCTATTTTCTGGTTCACCGATTCAGCTTCCTATCTATCGTCCGCGCTGCACCACAGCCTCAGCACGGTACGCCCGGACGGCTATTCGGCGTTCCTGGCCATCCTGCGGCCGCTGCACAGCTTCGTCCTGGTAGCGCTCCTGCAGCATCTGGCAGGCCTCGGCACGGGTGTCGGGATCTATGCCCTGCTGCGACGCCGTGGGCTTCCCGGCTGGGGCGCCACCGTGCCCGCGCTGCCCGTCCTGTTCGATGCATACCAGGTGCAACTCGAGCACCTGCTGCTGTCGGACACCTTGTTCATCGCCATGGTGGTCTGGGTAATCGTGCTGGTGTCGTGGAGCGACCGGCCCAGCGTGCTGACGGCCGCCGTGGCTGGCCTGTTCCTCGGCTACGCGAGCGTGCTCCGCTCGGTCGGCCTCCCGCTGCTCGTCATAGTGGCTGGCTGCCTGCTGCTGCGAAGGGTCGGCTGGCGCCCGATCGTAGCCCTGGCTGGAGCCTGCGCTGTGCCAGTCGCGATCTACATGGCTGACTTCCAGGCCCAACACGGGTCATTTGCCATGACTGATTCCGGCGGCGTGTACCTCTACGACCGGGCCATGTCATTCGCGGACTGTTCCAAGGTAAAACCGCCGCCTTCGCTGGCCGTCCTGTGCGACCCGCGCCCGCAGTCGGAGCGGGAACAGCCACCGATCGAGTACATCTGGGATCGCCACGACCCGATCTACCGCTTGGCAAAGGGCACTGACCTGTTCACCCCGCATATCAACAACCTTGCGGAGAAGTTCGCCGAGCGCGCCATCCTGGCGCAGCCGCTTGACTACGTCAGCGCCGTGGCCGGCGACACGCTGCGCTCATTCGGCTGGGCGAACCCGGTTTCCTACGACCCCTCTGACGTCCAGTACCTGTTCACGGACAACTTCAAGTTCGCCCCGTCGTGGCTGCGGGAGATGAGACAGTATCAGCCGGGCATGGCCACGCCGCGGGTTGTGCAGCCGTTCTCGGACTTTCTGATCAGCTACCAGCGATGGGTGTACCTGCGCGGCACTCTGGTCGGGCTGATCCTGCTGATTGGCCTGGGGGGGATTGTGGCTAGGTGGCGCCGACGGGGCGGACTTGTCCTGCTGCCGTGGGCGATTGCGGCGGTCCTGGTCATCATCCCCCCGTTGACGGTGGGCTTCAACAGCCGTTACGTGCTGGTGGCGGCACCGGCAGCCTGCCTGGCCGCCGGGCTCGCCGCCATCCGCCAACGCCCCGAGACAGCCTCCAGCGAGGCGTCCAGCTAGCGCTGGACCTCGTCACGGTCGAGGTCGATATGCCGTGGCGAGGACCTCGTCCGCTGCGCGTACGCCGGAGCGCAAAGCGCCCTCCATCAGGCCCGACCAGGCTCCGGCGGTGTGCTCTCCGGCGATGTGCACCCTGCCCAGGGGAGCGGCTATGAGCTCATCGTCACCGTCGGCCACCTCGACGGTGAGCGCGGAGTATGACTCACCTGCCCATGGGTCGTCGTTCCAGGTGCTGAGCAATGCCCGGTCAAGGTCCATCGACAACTCGGGTCGTAGCGCGGCCACCTGGGATGCCCACGTCGCCGGTCCTTCGGCTACGGCCAGGGCCGCCAGCCCCGCCTCGGTGCCGGCGAACGCATGCAAGACCGGCTGGACCTGACCTGAGGCGTCGGTCGCTGTCCAGGTCCAGAACCGTTCGGGCACGCTTTGCACCGCTGAGGCGGCGGCCGGGCGGGTAAGCGGGATGTGCAGCTTGGCGTTATGCGCCAGCCCGGCCCGCCGCCAGGCTTCCCGGCGGCTCTGGGGAAAGCCCGGCGAGAACGGCAGGTTACGCAGGACGGCCATCGGCACCGCGACGATTACCGCGTCGCCGGCTACCTCGCCGTCGCCAGTCAGTACCCGCACGCCCTCGTGATCGTGCTCGACCAACCGCGCCGGGCTCCGCAGCCATACCGACGTACCGAGATGGCTGGCCAGACCCTGGGCTACCTGCTGGTTACCCCCAGCCACCCGCCAGCACGGCCAGCGCGCGAACCCGGCGGTGACGTCGGTGACCGCCGCGGCGGCCAGGACCTCGGCGCCGACGCCATTAGTGACCTCGACGCGGGACATATACGCGGCGAGCGCGGCCTTGGAGCCGCGCCAGCTCGGAACTACCTCAGCCAGTGATGTGCCTGGCCGGGCCGAGGCAGCGGCGCCAGCCACGACAGCGGCACACCGGGCTAGGTCCTGGTGCGTAGTCAGCCCCCCGCCGCGCGGCTCCCGCTCGTAGTAGGACATGGTCATGTCCGCGAGCTCCAAGCCGAGCCCGGCCATCACCGTCCGCATCGCGTCGTAGCCGCCCAGCACGAACTCGCCGCCCCGCTCGACAACACTGCGCGGGTCACCAGGAACCAGTTCCTGAGACCAGACGCGCCCGCCCACACGGTCCCGCGCCTCCAAAACGACCACCTCGTGGCCGGCCTGCGAAATCCGGTGCGCCGCCAGCAGGCCAGCGAACCCAGCCCCCACCACCACAACCCGCACGCTCCGCTCCCGCCCTCCACCTGCCCATCCGGCGACATCCTGCCATGCCCTGAAGGGGCGCTACGGCCTGGCTCGCCACCGGACGGCACGGTATGTCCATGCGGATCCGGATGCGCGCGCAGGAACGTCGATCTGTTAGCGGACGGCGCGATACCAGGAAGCCGGTACCAGGAAGCGGAGTGCCCCGGACTTCGGAGGGGC
>JBAUAY010000965.1:0-4356 GCA_049676235.1 Streptosporangiaceae bacterium | reverse complement strand
TCCGCTACCGGACCCGCGACCTGACCCGCCTGCTGCCCGGCACCGCACGCACCATGCGGCGGATGCAGAAGATCACCGGCCGCACCGACGACATGATCATCCTGCGCGGGGTCAACCTGTTCCCGACTCAGATCGAGGAACTCATCATGGGCATCCCGGCGTTGTCCCCGCATTTCCAGCTGCACCTGACCCGGGAAGGCCGGATGGATCAGCTGGCGGTCCACGTCGAGCGCCGCCCCGGGGCGGCCGATGCCGCTGCGGCCGACGCGGCCAGCACGCTGACGGCGATGGTCAAGAACACCATCGGCGTCACCATCACGGCCACCGTCATGGCCCCGGAGTCGATCGAGCGGTCGGTGGGCAAGATGCGCCGCGTCGTCGACCACCGGCCGCGCTGACCGCTGTTACCCGCTACCTTCCGGGATCGATGCTGGCCAACGCCTCGGTGAGGCCGGCCAGGCCGGTCGGGCCGAGGCTGAGCGCGGCGGTGTGCCACCTCTTCAGGTCGAACCCCGGCCGCCGCATGGCCTGCTCCCTGGCCGCCAGCCAGCTCCGCTCGCCGAGCTTGTAGGCGACGGCCTGGCCCGGCCAACCGAAGTAACGGACCACCTCGGCGTGCACCCGCTGCGGCTCGGCGCGGCCGCGCTCGCCCAGCACCTCGCCGGCCCGGGCGAACGTCCACCGGGACCCGTCGGGCAGCGGCAGGCCCAGGTGGACGCCGATGTCGATGACCACCCGGGCGGCACGCAGCGCCGATCCGCCCAGCATGCCGAGCCGGGTGCGCGGCTCGGCGAACCAGCCCAGCTCGTCGGCCAGCCGCTCGGCGTATAGCGCCCAGCCCTCGCCGTGCCCGCTCACGAAGGAGCACTTGGCGAACCGTGAGAGCTTGTCACCCGCCATCTTGGCCGCGCCCGCCTGCAGGTGATGGCCGGGCACGGCCTCGTGGAAGACGGTGGAAAGCTCGGACCAGGTCTCGAACCTGTCCCCCTCTCCCCTGCGCCCGAGCGGCCACCAGGTCCGGCCGGGCCTGACCGGTCGATCGCCTCGTCGTGGCGGTCCTGCAGCCAAGCCAGGTAGGCGTCGGCGCCGGTCACATACTCAGTCCGGCCGAGGACCGCAGCCGCCTCGTCGACACTCCCGCCCGGGGTAATCCTGCTGGCCTCAACCGCCATTTCGGCCTCGATCCGGGCGAGCTCGGCCCAGCCCCACTCGTAGGCCTCAGCCAGGTCGATGTCCGCGCCCAGGCTGAGCCTGGCCGCCACCGCATACCGCTCGCCGCCGACGCCGTCGTGCTCGGCCGCCCGCGGCGAGTAGTCCTCGCGCAGGTAGCGGGCCATCTCCTGGTAGCCGCGGTACGCCTGGGCCGCGGCTGCTGGATCTGGTGCCAGGCCAGCTGGGCCTCGAGCCGCTCCCGCAGGAAAGCGGCGGCCAGCCGGTCGACTGCCGAGGTGACCGCTATCGGCTCGAGCGCGGCCAGGGTGGAGGTGATCAGCTCTTCCGCGCCGCGTAGCCGTCCGGCCCGTAGTCAGTGGCCGCACCGAAGGCCTCGCTGAGCCCGCGCATCCCGGCCGCGACCGGGTCCAGGACCGCCCAGCGGGTGATGTAGTCGTCGCAAAGCCGGAATACCTCCGTCATGCCGCTCACCCTAAGGCCGCAGGCATGATCCGCGGACAGGCTAGAGGCGGAACCGGGTGCCGGTCACCTTCTCCGTGATCCCGGTGCGGTCCAGGTAGGGCGTGATCCCGCCGAGGTGGAAGGGCCAGCCGGCGCCCAGGATCATGCACAGGTCGATGTCCTCGGGCGCTGCGACGACGCCCTCGTCGAGCATCAGCCGGATCTCCTCGGCCAGCGCCTCCAGGGCACGCTCCCGGACCTCCCCGGCGGTCGACGGGTGGTCGCCGCCGGCGAGCAGGGCCGCGACCGACTCATCGACGGTGGAGTCGGGCCGGTAGACCGCCGTCCTGCCCGCTTCCACCAGGGCGCGCAGTTTCGGCGACACCTTGAACCGGTCCGGGTAGGCCGCGGCCAGCGTCTCCGCCACGTGCAGCGCCACCGCCGGGCCGACCAGCTGAAGCAGGAGGAACGGGGACATGGGCAGGCCGAGCGGGTCGGGGGCGTGCTCGGCCACCTCGAACGGCGTGCCCTCGTCGACGGAGCCGATGATCTCGCCGAGGAACCTGGTCAGCAGGCGGTTCACCACGAAGGCCGGGGCGTCCTTGACCAGCACGCAGTTCTTCTTCAGCGCCTTGCCGACCGCCAGCGCCGTGGCCAGCGTCGCGTCGTCCGTATGAACGGCGCGGACCACCTCGACCAGCGGCATCATGGCCACCGGGTTGAAGAAATGGAACCCCACCACGCGCGAAGGATGCGCCAGCCCCGCACCCATGTCGGTCACGGAGAGCGAGGAGGTGTTCGTGGCCAGCACGCAGTCCGGCCGGACCACGGCCTCGACCTCGGCGAACACCCGCTGCTTAACGGCGATTTCCTCGAACACGGCCTCGATCACGAAGTCGGCGTCCGCGAACGCGTCCTTGGTCAGCGACCCGGTCACCAGCGTGGTCAGCCGCGCGGCGGCGTCGGCGCTGATCCGGCCGCGGTCGCGGAGCTTGGCCACCTCAGCCCGCACGTGGCCCACCCCGGCGTCGAGCCGCGCCTGGTCCAGGTCGGTCAGCACGACCGGTACCTCGAGTCGCCGCGCGAACAGCAGCGCGATCTGCGCGGCCATCAGCCCGGCGCCCACCACGCCGACCTTGGTGACAGGGCGGCAAAGGGAGGCGTCCGGCGCGCCAACAGCGTGGCGGGCGCGTTTCTGGGTCAGGTCGAAGGCGTAGAGCCCGGCCCGCAGCTCGTCGCTGAGCAGCAGGTCCGCGAGCCCCTCGTCCTCGGCGGCGAACCCCTCGTCGCGGGTCCGGCCACGGGCCGCGGCCACCAGGTCGATGGCCCGGTAGGGAGCCGGGGCGGCGCCGTGCAGCTTGCCGTCCACGAAGAACCGCGCCCCGGCGACCGCCTGGTCCCAGTCCTCCTCCGGCCGGACGCGGGAAACCTCAGCCACGCCGGTTAGCACCTGGGCTGCCCAGCGGAGCGACTCGGCCAGGAAGTCGGCGGGCTCGAACATCGCGTCCGCGATCCCGAGCGAGAAGGCCTGGGCTCCGCGCAGCATGCGGTTCTGGCTGAGCGGGTTCTCGATGATGACCTTCAGCGCCTGGGCCGGGCCGATCAGCCGCGGCAGCAGGTAGGTGCCGCCCCAGCCGGGCAGCAGGCCGAGGAAGCACTCAGGGAACGCGACCGCGGTGACGCCGGAGGAGATCGTCCGGTACGAGCAGTGCAGCGCGAGCTCGAGACCGCCGCCGAGCGCGGCGCCGTTCACGAACGCGAACGACGGCACGTCCAGCTCGCCGAGCCGCCGGAACACCGCGTGCCCCAGCCTGCCGATGGCCAGCGCCTCCTCCCGCGAGCCGACCAGCGCGGCCCCGGTCAGGTCCGCGCCGACCGCGAAGATGAACGGCTTGCCGGTGACGCCGACCGCGGCGATACGCTGGTCCCCGGCCTCCGGCCTGGCCCGGGCCGCTACCGCGTCGAGCGCCTCGCGCAGCGAGATCAGGCCCGCCGGGCCGAACGTGTTCGGCCGCGTGTGGTCGCGCCCGTTGTCCAGCGTGATGAGCGCCATCGTGCCGGCCCCGTAGGGCAGCTCCACGTCACGGACGAGCGCCCGGGTGACGACTTCGCCGGGGAACAGCGCGGTGCTTCCGGAGCCGTCGAGGGCCAGATCGTTCGGCCCAGTGGTTTCAGGCATTGATGTTCTCCCACAGGACGGTGCCGCCCATGCCCATCCCGACGCACATCGTGGTCAGGCCGTAGCGAGCGGCGGGCTGCCCGGCGAACTGGCGGGCCAGCTGGATCATCAGCCGCACGCCGGAGCTGGCGAGCGGGTGGCCAAGCGCGATCGCGCCGCCCCACGGGTTCACCCGCGGGTCATCGTCGGCGATCTTGAAATGGTCCAGGAACGCGAGCACCTGGACCGCGAACGCCTCGTTGATCTCGATCAGGCCGATGTCATCGATGGTCAGGTCGTTGCGGGCCAGCAAGGCTTCGGTGGCGGGCACCGGCCCGATGCCCATCACCTCCGGGTCCACCCCGGCGAAGGCGAAGTCGACCAGCCGCATCCTGGCGTCCAGGCCCAGCTCGGCGGCCACGTCCTGGGCCGCGATGACGCAGCCGGTGGCGCCGTCGTTCAGCCCGGCCGAATTCCCCGCGGTGACCCGGCCGTGCGGCCGGAACGGCGTCTTCAGCCCGGCCAGCCCGGCCAGCGTGGTGTCCGGCCGCGGCGGCTCGTCGGCGGTGGCCAGGCCCCAGCCG